>JALWDA010000050.1 GCA_027014955.1 Desulfurococcales archaeon
GGCTCTTGCCAGGGCTGTGAGCATGGCCAGGTGCCTGACCCCACCGACGCCCCCGCTTGGCCTGCCCTCGACCAGCTCTATCACAATGTGGCTCCTGTGGGCTAGGGGGGATCGGGGGTCGGCTGTCACCGCTATGACCCTGCCTCCCCTCTCCCTGTACCTCTCCGCGAGTTTGACCAGCGTGACCGTGCGTCCCCCTACGCTGAGTGCGAGGAGGGTGCATTGCCGTGCAAGTCGGGGTAGCCAGGGGGTCTCCAGGGCGTCGGAGGGGTCGAGGGCAATGGTCTCGAAGGGGAGGGCGTGTTGGAGTGTTAGGGCGGCTGCGAGGCTGTCTCCGCTCCCCGAGGCGAGCACGCATTCCCCGACCCCGTCTTCTAGGCGGGGGGTCTTTTTGGACTGTTCTTCCAGTATTCGCGGTGCCTGCCCCAGGTGGTGTTCGAGGGCCTGGGCTAAGCTGGTGTCCTCCATCTAAGCTCACCCTCTACTATGGCTGGCTCGGCTTCTCCTCTTTGTAGGAGGCCCGCGAGTATGCCCCTTATCCCTGTCTCGAAGAGGAGGGAGGAGGTGGGGCTTGGCGTGACCCCGTAGCGCTTGTGGAGCCCCGCTGATATCTGGGGGATGGACAGGGGGGTCTGGGTGAGCATCTGCTTCACTGCCTCGACCGTGTCCCTGAGCCTCTCCAGGTTGGCGTCTATAAGCTTGACTGCTTCGGGGCCCCGTGAAGGTGGCCCGTGGCTGGGTATTATCAGGATGCCCTCCTCGGCGCGGGGAAGCAGGGTTCTCTCCAGGGTCTCTATGGCGGTGAAGGTGTCCATGTGGTAGAGGACCCCGTAGCGGTTTATCACCTGGTCCCCGAAGAGGCTGTCCCCCGCGTATAGTATGTTGTCCTCGACCAGGAAGCCCAGCTGGCCACTCGTGTGACCGGGGAGGGGGATGGCTTCGACCCCCTCGGGGGCTTCGCTCAGGGGCTCCGCGCAGGGAACCGGATCGGGCTTCAGGAGGAGGACCTCGCCCTCCTCGAGGGGGAGGCCGAATGTGAGAGCGGTCCTCAGGGGGACGTAGTGTAATGGGGGGAGCTCATGGGGGTGTGCGAGTACCCGGGTTGCCCCCAGCTTGCAGGCGTTGTTGGAGTGGTCGCTGTGGGAGTGGGTGAGGAGTATGTTGTGGAGAGGCTTGTCGAGCTTACTAGTTTCTTTTTGGAGCTGTTTTGCCCGCTTGTGCCCGTGGCCGGGGTCTACCACCGTGATGCCTTCTCTGCCCGTGTGTATTAGGGTGTGGGGACTGCCCCGCAGTAGCATGGTGTTGGGGGTTAGTTTCTGCAATTCCACCACCTTCGTGTTAACCGGGGGGTTAACGGCAACAAGTGTCGCGCCAACAATAAATATTTGCCACGCCCAGGATTTTCAAAGAATCCCCCGGGGTGAGGACATTGAAGATCATAGACCTCACCATGAGGCTTAAGACGGGCTTCCCCGTGTTCCCCGGCTACCCCGTGCCCATCGTGCACAGGTGGACCAGTATAGAGGAGCACGGGTACTACAGCAACCTCCTCATGCTAGTGGAGCACACGGCCACCCACGTTGACGCCCCTGCCCACTTCGTGGAGAACGGGGCCACCATAGACGAGGTTCCCCTGGACAGGTTTATGGGGGAGGCCATACTCGTGGACGCCACAAGCCTGGAGCCCCGCTCGCCCATACCAGCGGAGCTCATTGAGAAGGCTGCGGAGAACACGGGACTCAGCGGGAAGATAGTCCTGTTCCACACGGGCTACGACAAGAAGGCCGGGACCCCCCAGTGGCACGACCACCCCGTGATCGGAGACGAGGCCGCCGAGCTCCTTGTGTCGAGGGGCGTTAAGGCCGTGGGGATAGATGCGCCCAGCCCAGATAACGAGCCCTTCCCCGCCCACAAGAAACTGCTACCTAGGGGTATTCCCATCTACGAGAACCTGACAAACCTGGACAAGCTGGTGGGCATGGGGGTCTTCGAGTTCTACGGGATACCCCTGGCCATACAGAGGGGCTCAGCGAGCCCCGTGAGGGCCTTCGCCATATTAAGGGAGTAGCCCCCGCCGCCCTCCCGGGCCTTTTTTACTCGTTGCCGCACGTCTTGTTCAGTCTTCTATTGTAGCTGTGTGTATCAGTATTACTATTAGCAGGATTATGCTGATGAGCCTCTGGGCGTGTATCATCCGGCTGAAGGCCTTCACATGCCTGTTCTTGACATACCTGAGAGTCAGCCCCGAGACGAGGAGGAGTATTATAAGGCCCACGGCAACGTACTCAACCAGGCCCGCGTAGGACCTCAGGGAGTAGCCATGGTATATTGCCGCTAAGCCTAGCAGTATGCTGACCACTATGTGCAGGTTGAGGGCGTGCCTCATGTTAACCGGGGGCTTTATCCCCATTCTCACTAGGCGGGGATAGGCGTGCTTGTAAACCACGAATGCAAGTGTCGCAACAATACCCCCACCCCACGCGAGGCTCCCCGCGCCCTCGGCCAGCTCGCTTGCCTCAGCCTCCTCCCCGTAGTCGTCTTCTTCTCCATATTCTTCCTCGTCCCCGTTGGCCAGGGCTGTCTCGACCGCGTTGGGGTGGACCAGGTGTAACGCCAATAGCGCTAGGAGTAGTATTATCCCAGGTAGTAGTCCCCTGGATGTCATTTCTTTGGGTGCTGTGGTTGGTTCCATTGCCTTCTCCTTCCCACCTGTCCTTATATACCCTCATATACACCAGCATTCCCCCTTTCTCGCTAAAATGTCTTTCTGAGCCACTTAGGACTCGACAATAGACTAATACAAGATGAGCTCACTTGTACATCGCCTTATATACCAAGCTTAAAAATATTATATTAGGAATGGTGAGGGGGTGATGATGTTGGCAATAGACGTAAAGATAGGGAGCCTCCCCCTGGAGAACCTTGAGGACCTGGGGGAGCTCATAGAGAGCACCGAGGACTACCTGGCCTTCAAGGTAGCCCTAGGCTGCTAGATTGGGGAAAATTGACTAGAGCCCACCATGCCTGGTCATGGTTGAGACCCCGTGAGATTAGGCAAGGTTGCCAGTCTTCTCTGCATAAACCCGGAGGGTGGGGCAGTTATACTGGGTTATTCTTCCCAGAACACGTAGCCATTTCTCGCCAGGTCGGCTAGTATAGAGTTGACGGTGCTAGGCTCGGGCTGTTCGAACTCTATGGTTATCTTCGCATGCCATGCCGGTGAGCGGGGGTCTGTCCGCTCGTGGTGTATCGCTATCACGTTGCCCCTGTGGCGGGCTATTACCTCGAGGACTGCCTTCAGCTGCCCGGGGGAGTCTGGTATGTGGCCCGCTATGCGTGCAATTCTCTTGGCTGTGCGCAGGCCTCTTATGACTATTCTGTAGATGTTGGTCAGGTCAATGTTGCCCCCGCTCACGATGGCTATGGCCGTCTCCCCCTTGACACCCGCCCGGTGCTCTATGAGGGCTGCAACTGGGGCCGCTCCCGCGCCCTCAGCTAGTATCTTTGAGCGTTCTAGGAGGAGGTAGATGGCGTGGGCTATTGCCTCCTCGCTCACTGTTAGCATCCCGTCTAGGGTCTCCCGTAGTATGGAGAAAGTCAGGGTGCCCAGCTGTTTAACTATCAGGCCATCCGCCACCGAGGGGCGCACGGGGGTCTCCACGGGGCGGCCTGCCTTCAGGGACTGGCTGGCCTTGGGAGCGGCTTTGGGCTCCACCCCGACCACCATGGTCTCGGGGGAGAGGTACCGGTATACTATGGAAACCCCCGAGGCGAGGCCACCGCCGCCCACGGGGACTACGAGCGATTCCGCGCCCGGGGCCTGCTCCAGGAGCTCGTAGGCTAGGGTGGCCTGGCCCGCTATTATCTCGGGGTCGTCGAACGCGTGTATGAGCGCGTAGCCCCTGCTCTGGGCTATCTCGAGGGCTTTCTGGTAGGCCTCGTCGTAGACCCTCCCGTGTAGTATGACCTCCGCGCCGTAGGCTTTGGTGGCGTGTATCTTTGCTATGGAGGCGTTCTCTGGCATGACGATGACGGAGCGGAGGCCGTAGACCCGGCTCGCGTAGGCGACGCCCTGGGCGTGGTTGCCCGCGCTCGCAGTCACAACGCCCCTGTACTCGTCCTTTATTTTGTATAGCTTGTAGAGGGCGCCCCTTACCTTGAAGGAGCCTGTCTTCTGCATGTTCTCCAGCTTGAGGTAGACCCTCTTTCCCGCGGCCCTGCTTATGCTGCCGCTCTCCTCGAGGGGAGTCCTCCTTATGTGGGGCTCTATGACCTCCCGGGCCTCCTGGCTCATGTGGTAAATCCTCGATATGAGGGCGTAGGGCTCCCCCTGCCCCAACCCCCTGCCCGCGAGATGGCTCCTGGCCTCAGGGAGACTCCTGTTATCCAAGCTTGGAACACTCCCCCTGGCTCTTGGACTAGTCTTCGAGGAAGGCTATCATCTCGACCTCAACGTCAGCCCCCGCGGGGAGGCCGCTCACCCCCACCACTGCGCGGGCCGGCCGGCGTCCCTGCATGACCTTCTCATAGACCTCGTTGAACTCGGGGAAAAGGCTTATGTCCCTGAGGTAGACCGTGACCTTCACGACGCTGTCCAGGCTACCCC
>JALWDA010000051.1 GCA_027014955.1 Desulfurococcales archaeon
CACGTGACTCTGCTTGTCCGGGGCGGGCCGGCGGAGGTTCTTGCGGTACATGTGGAAAGCCGTGTAGAACAGCAGAAGGGCGAAGACGACCTCAATCACGCTCGCGGGTGCATACACTGTTATGTTCGCCCCAGTGTAGGCTCCTAGTATTATGCTCGGGATTAGCAGGAGCGCCACCCTGGGCTTGGCAAGCTTCTCCCCGAAGTAGACCGAGCTGCTGACGAGGCTCGTGGCTATTATGCTGGCCAGGCTCACGGCTATGGAGACCTTTATGTCGATGTCGCCGAAGATTGTGAGGAAGGGAACGATAACGACGCCCCCTCCCACCCCGAGTATGGAGCCTATGAGACCCGCGAGAAGACCCGTGGCAAGCATGAAAAGGGACTCGTTCATACCGCTCACTCTCGCATAGTAACGCCCAGCTCCACAGCGAGCTTCTCCAGCCTTTCCTTGATGAACAGTAGTACCTCGCCCAGCGTCCTCCGGTTGTCATATTCCTCCACTCTTCTCTCGAGTTCACTCTTGGGGCGTTTGCCTAGCTGGTCCAAGAGGCTGTCGAGGAGAGGCACGGCGCGCGTCACGTTGTCCACAATGGTGACGTCAGCGTTCATAGCCGTTCTAGACAGGGGGTTAAGGTCCACAGCTATGACCCTCTTCCCCATCCTCTTAAGTGCCTCCGTGCGGTCCCCGTCCTCCAGGAGAACCACGACGACATCGGCCCTCAATATGCCCCGGGGGTCCACGAGCCTCCTGCTGCTCTCGAGCCCCGGGACGCCCTCCACGAGCTGGTCCCCGTAGACCCTCCTTGCTCCGAGGCTTCTCAGGTGCTCTATTATCCTCCTGTGCCGCTCCTCTGTACGGTAGAAGATGTTGACCTCCAGGGGGATACCGTGCCTGTTGCTCAGCCTAGCCAGAGCTTCGCCCACAAGGGCAGCGGCGTTCCCGTTAACACTGATAATGGGCCACTTTGCGAGGAGGAGTGACGCCGCCGCTGCTTCCAGGGCCCTCTTCGCGGGGGGTATTGTCTCCTCTCCTATTATGTAGTCGAAGGCCTCCCCCCGCCCGTGTGCTATGAGCCCCTGTGTGGCGACCAGGCCTTTCTCGTAGCCTTGTATCAGCTTCTCCCTCTCCATGAGGCTCCTGTATCGGGGGTGGCTGGAGGGTACGGTGTACTCCAAGGCGGGTCCCCGTTACTATTCTCGGGCTTGGGGATAATAAGGGGGCTGTGCACCCGGCTAACTATATTATTCTTCCACTCCAATACATACATGGGTTAGCCCACTACTTCCTCCCAAGACCCACTGTGGGGTGAAGGTGCCTTGATAACAATAATAGGTTCTGGACGTGTGGGTGTCTCGGCCGCGGCCTTCATGATGCTCAAGGAGCTCGACGATATACTTTTGATAGACATAATAGAGGGCCGCCCCCAGGGCGAGGCACTCGACCTCGGACACGCGGCCGCGATATTCGGCCTCAGCGTGGACATTCGGGGGAGCAACGATTACAGGGACATGGAGGGCAGCGACCTCGTCATAGTAACGGCAGGTTTCCCCCGCAAACCCGGGATGACGAGGGAGCAACTCCTAGAGAAAAACGCCTCGGTTATAAAGGACGTTGCGGCCAACATAAAGAAGTACGCCCCCAACGCCGTGGTCATACTCACAACCAACCCCGTGGACGCCATGACCTGGGTCATGTACAAGGAGCTCGGCTGGCCCAGGGAGAGGGTCATAGGATTCAGCGGCGTCTTGGACGCGGGGAGGCTCGCCTACTACGCCAGCAAAAAGCTGGACATGAGCCCCGCGAGCATAGTCCCCATAGTCCTGGGAATGCACGGCCAGGCAATGTACCCTGTCCCCAGGCTAAGCACCGTCGGCGGCATGCCCCTCACCGAGCTCCTCAGCAAGGAGGACATCGAGGAAATCGTGAAGGAGACCGTGGAGTCCGGGGCGCGGATAACGGAGCTCAGGGGATACAGCAGCAGCTTCGGCCCCGGCGCAGGCCTCACCCTCATGGCAGAGGCTGTTAAGAGGGGCTATAACAAGGTCTTCATAGCAAGCGTAGTGCTCAAGGGGGAGTACGGCTACACCGATGTCGTGGCGGAGGTCCCAATAGTGCTGGGAAGCGGGGGTATGAAGAAGGTCCTGGAACTCCCCCTGACTCCGGAGGAGAAGCAGGGGCTCGACAAGAGCGTCCAGGCCGTAAAGAGCCTCATGGATGCCCTCCCCCCTGAGTACAGGTAATCACAGCAGCAGACCCGTGTCCACCAGGCGGTGGAGGGAGTAGAACTCCCCCACCAGCCCCGCCCTCGGCAACAGGCTGGGCAGCTCCGCGGCCCAGTCTTTTTCAACGAACAACGTGAGAAGAGTCTTCTTCACATAATACCCCATGACACAGCCCCGGCACATCCTCCCAAGCTCACGCACGCGTTCCCCGAGGGCGGGTTTAAGCTGCCCTGTTTTCTCCGAGAACCAGCGGGCCTCCTCCAAAAACCTGTCGAACCCCGGGTCCTTCTCCAGCCTAGAGAGGGCCTCCTCTCCATACTTCCTGAAAACATCCATTCCCAACGCGAGCATGTCCCGGGTCTCCATACTCCCCAGAGAGACGCTCAAAACCAGAATACCATGGGGGGCGGGGTATGAGTCTACCACTCCCCTGGGCGGAGGCCCTGGGGTGCGCCTCAGGTTAACCATCCTACCAAGGGTTATTGAGGATACGTCGCCCAGCCCCGTAAGGGCACGCACCTCGGCAGAGTGGGCCTCAGCTATGGCCCCATGGAAGCCCCTCTCGTGCCAGAGTACTAGGAGCGCGTAGGCCATGCTCGCCACGGCGCTCGTGGCATAGCCGCGGCCGGGTGGTAGGCTAAGCTCTACAAGGACCCTGTTGTTAGGAGGCGGGGGGTTCTCCCTCGCGAGTATGTCGAGGGGCCTCATCCTAATTAAGGAACCACCGTAGGATACGCGGTAGGGGGAGCCTTGAGTCTCCCCGGGAGAGGCCTCCATGCACGCCCTGCTGTAGGGGCCCACCAGCACCCCCGCCCCCCGGCTGCCCGAGCTCAGGGGATCATCGCCGGGGTAGGGCGCCCATATCCCTGATATGTGGTGTCCCACCTTAATGCAAGCCGCGCTCCCGGCGGGCCTGGAGGGCAATGTCGAGGAGCCTCCTTGCAACTAGCCTTTTGTTCATCTTGGGTATCTTGACGTGCTTGTCTCCATATGCTATGATCACCTCGTTGTAATCGCTCGCGAAGCCCACGTCTTTCCGGGCGACGTTGTTTGCCACGATTATGTCGGCGTTGTACTTCTCCCTCTTCGCCAGCGCCAGCTCTAGGAGCTCTTCGTCGCTCTCGACAGTCTCGGCAGCGAAGGCCACTAGTATGCTCCCTTGGGGCCTCTTTCTGGAGACCTCTGATATGATCTTTGGGGTGAGGGAGAAGCTTATGGTGGGTGGAGTGTCGCTCTTTATCTTGGACTCCTCGTAGACCACTGGCTTGAAGTCAACGGGGGCCGCGGCCAGTACTATGATATGGGGCCTGAATACACCCACCTCCGCGAGGACAGCGTTAAGCATCTCCTCCGTCGTCTCAACCCCGTAGGTCCTCCTAAGGGCCGTGGCGAGGCCCCCGCACAGGGGGCCGTGTACCAGGCTGGTCTCAGCCCCGCGGAAGAGTGCCTCGAGGGCCACCGAGACCCCCATCTTCCCGGTACTGGGGTTGCTGATGAAGCGGACGGGGTCAAGGTACTCCCGCGTGGCACCCGCGGTGACGAGGACCCTGAGCCCCTCCATATCCCGGCCCCTTGCGAGGAGGGTCTCGAGGTGCCACGCCACCTCCCAGGGCTCGGGGAACTTGGCCCGGTCTCCCTCGAAGACGGGCTCGTGGATTATGACCCCGTCCCTCCTGAGCGTCTCCAGGTTGCGCTTGTTCTGGGGGGCATCGTACATCTGCCGGTGCATGGTGGGGAGAACCAGGACGGGCTTGGAGTGCCCCATCATGGAAAGGGCAGTGAGGGTGACGGGAGAGTCACCAATACCCTGGGCCAGCTTAGCTATTGTGTTGGCGGTGGCGGGCACGATCGCCATAGCGTCGTGGGTCTCGCTCAGGTATATGTGCCCCGTCTCCCCGTGGAACCTCGTGTGGAATACGGGCCTTCCCGTGGCCCACTCGAAGAGCTCGGGGCTTACTAGGCGGGTGGCCTCACGGCTCATGACCACAGTGGTCTCTCCCCCCATCCTCATGATGGCCCGGGCGACGTCGATGCTCTTGTAGAGGCTTACGCTCGAGGTGACTCCTAGTACCAGTCTCTTGCCCTCGAGCTCCCTGCTCTGCTCTCCCAGTATCTTCCTAGAAGGATGGCTACGCCAGGCTTCCTCCATAGCGCCCGCCTCACTGAGTAGAACCCGCGCCACTACTATATGGGGCGGGGTGAAAAAACGTTTCCCAAACACACTACGCTAAGAGAGGTTGTCCCAGAAGACCAAGAAAGAGCTAACCACGGCAAACACCCCCGCCAGCACCTGGGATGAGCCTATACTCTCGCCAGCGTGCCCCCCAATAACG
>JALWDA010000052.1 GCA_027014955.1 Desulfurococcales archaeon
CTCTAAAATCCGGTCCCCCTGGCTCCTCACCAGCTCCTCCACCCTCTCCCGCGTGACCCCGCCCGTGGCACCGGGGGCCGAGACCGCCGCGGCGCCCGCTGCCTGGGCGTAGAGGAGGTCCTCCGCCAGCTCCTCCACGCCTGAGGGTAGGCGTCCCCTCAGGGCTATCCTCCAGAGGAGCCCCGCCGAGAAGGCGTCCCCCGCCCCCGTGGGGTCCACGGGTTCTACCCTGAAGGAGGGCATTTCCAGGACCCTTGACATGTGGGGAAGCAGTGCCTTTACCCCCTCGCCGCTGGTAACGAGCACCGTGGCCCGGGTTGCCCGCGCGAGCCTGGAGAGGGCCTCCTCCAGGCGCTCCTCGCCGGTGAGCATCTGGAGCTCAAGCGTATTGAGGTGGAGCAAGTCCGCGTGGGAGAGGGCTTTCTCGAGGGCCGCCACGCTCTCGGGGCTCGTATAGGCCGGGTCCACGTAGGCTATGGCATCTCCCCTGCTCTCAAGTACTTCTCCCAGGGCATTGTCAACGTGGGGTGAGTGGCCCGCGGCTAGATATAGTATCCCCGGGGGGCTCTCCCCCAGCTCCCTCGTCACGTGCTGGGGTGTGAGGAGCGTGTTGGCCCCCCGGTAGACGTGGAAGCGCCTGTCCTCGCCCCTTAGAACTATGATTATGTTCCTCGCCGTCCCGGCCCCCGCGTGGACCTCGACCCGGGGCTCCACGCCCCTCTCCCTCTGGGCCTCGACCAGGAAGTCGGCGAACCAGTCCCTCCCCACCGCCCCCACCGACGCGAGGGGCCCCGGGGCCCCCAGCTGGGCGAGGTCTATGCTCACGTTCACCGCGTGGCCCCCGGGCTGGAGGACGGGGGGCTCGCTGAGGAAAACCACCTCCCCGGGCCCGGCTATGCGGGGGAGGCTGTGGAGTATTATGTCCGCAGTGTAGGTGCCCACGGCGGTTATCCTGGGGTTACGTGCCATGGCTTCCCCCTAAAGGTTTTAATTCGGGTGTTGAGAGAGTTTCTCTGAACACATGTCTTGCTCGGGGTGTGATAAACATGGCGCCGAGCGAGATGACCGCCCTCGTACTGGAGGCGGACTTCGAGCCCCGGCCCGGGTACACGGTGAGCGAGTGGGAGAGGAGGACCCGCAAGGTAAGGGAGGCGAACAAGGTCTGGAGGAACCCCCGTATAAGGCTCGAGACCCGCAGGGTCCCCAAGCCCCAGGGCAAGCAGGTTCTCTTGAGGGTCAAGGCCGTGGGTATCTGTGGGAGCGACGTGCACTTCGTTGAGACGGACAGCGACGGTTACATGATCTACCCCGGCCTCGTCAGGACCCCCGTGGTGATAGGACACGAGCTCAGCGGCGTCGTGGAGGAGGTGGGGGAGAGGGTCGAGTACGTGAAGCCCGGGGACATGGTCACCACGGAGGAGATGCTCTGGTGCGGGGAGTGCACCGCCTGCCGGATAGGCTATGTGAACCACTGCACCCGACTGAACGACCCCGCGGACATGGAGTACGGTGAGCTGGGCTTCACCCACGACGGGGGCATGGCAGAGTACGTGCTCATCCCCCACGAGAAGTACCTCTGGAAGATAAACAGCCTCCTCAACGCCTACGGCAGCGAGGACCGGGCCTTCGAGGCGGGGAGCCTCGTGGAGCCCACCAGCGTCTCCTACCACGCCATGTTCAACCGCGCCGGGGGCTTCAAGCCCGGCTCCACCGTCGTGGTATGGGGCGCGGGCCCCATTGGCGCGGCGGCGATAGGATTGGCCAAGGCAGCTGGCGCGTCAATGGTCATCGCCTTCGACGTCAGCCCCGTGAGGAGGGAGCTGGCCAAGGCCATGGGCGCCGACCACGTGTTCGACCCCCGGGAGCTCTCTGAGAAGGGGACCCAGCCCTGGGAGAAAATACTAGAGCTAACAGACGGGGAAGGAGCGGACATGCACGTGGAGGCCGCGGGGGCGCCGCTGAGCACCCTTCCCCAGATGCTCAAGAGCCTAGCCATTGGAGCCAAGATAACCTGGATAGGCCGCGCGCCCGAGGAGACCCCCATGTACCTCGAGGTCCTCCAGGTGAGGAGGGCCCAGGTCTACGGGAGCCAGGGTCACTCGGGGTGGGGTACCTTCCGGAACGTGATAAGGCTGATGGCGGCGGGCAAGATTGACATGACCCGCATAATAACCAGCCGCTACCCCCTCTCCCAGGCGCTGGAGGCCTTCGAGCGGGCGAAGAAGAGGATTGATGGAAAAATAACGATAAAACCCTAGCCCCCCACGCCATCTTCTAGGTAGGGGCGCCGGGGTTGTTTTTAAAGGCCCCCGGCCCTACTTCTCCCCTATTCTTCCAGGTCCTCCCGGTACTCCTCGAACCCCGGCTTCCTCACCTTGAGCACATCGGGGTTCACCAGGGTGGGGGGCACCCTGCCCTGGGCGAAGGCTATGAGGTTCTCGGCAACCAGGTCAGCCATGGCGGTGCGGGCCTCCCAGGTGGCGCTCCCTATGTGGGGGGCGAGGACAACGTTGTCGAGCTCCAGGAGGGGGTGGCCCTCGGGCAGGGGCTCCTGCTCGAACACGTCGAGGGCGGCGCCGGCTATCCACTTTTCCTTCAGGGCCTTGACCAGCGCGTTGGTGTCAATAACGGCGCCCCTTGCGGTGTTTATGATGTAGGCGGTGGGCTTCATCATCTTTAGCTCCTTCTCGCCTATCATGTACCGGGTCTGGGGGGTTAGGGGCGTGTGTATGCTCACGAAGTCGCTCTGCCTCAGCAGCTCCTCGAGGCTCACGTACTTGGCCCCGCCGAGCTCCTCCTCCTTCTCGGGGGGGAGCCTCTTGCGGCTGTAGTAGATTATCCTCATGCCGAATCCCAGGGCCCTCCTCGCCACCGCCTGTCCTATGCGGCCCATGCCTATGATGCCCAGGGTCTTGCCCCTAAGCTCGGTGCCGAGGAGGAGCATGGGGTGCCACCCTGTGCCGTAGCGGCTCCACTCGCCCTTCTTGACGAACTCGTGGGCCTCTATAATCCTCCTGGCAATGGCAAGCAAGAGGGCCATAGTGAGGTCAGCTGTGCTGTCGGTCAGCACCCCGGGGGTGTTGGTGACGTAGATGCCCTTCTGCGTCGCGTAGGCCACGTCAATGTTGTCGTAGCCCACCGCGTACTGGGCCACAATCCTGAGCCGGGGGGCCTGGTCCATGAGCTCCTTGTCCACCTTGTCGGTCAAGAGCGTCGCCAGCGCGTCCGCCTCCCGGGCCTTCTCGAGGAGCACCTCCCTCGGGGGCGGGGGTATCTTCCTCCACACCTCCACCTCGTAGTACTCCCCCAGGCGCTCAAGGGCCTTCCCGGGGAGCTCCCTGGTCACGAACACGTAGGGTTTCCTCCGGACCATTCTCCCACCTCTCGCGGTACACGGGGGATACAGGGGGTAATCATAGGCATTATTATGCATATTTGTGGAAATTATCCGTTTCCCAGCGGAGCCCCAGCTCCCAACGCGTGGTTGTCCTGCGGGGGAAGCGCGTGGGGCTCCACTGTTGTGGGCGAGTGGTAAAGTTTATTACTAGTCCACTTTTATCAAGTGTTAATCATCATAAAGCTTGGAGAATTGTAGCCTTCAGGTGGTGCGCGTGGCCCAGAGCAACATGGTGATAGGGGTCCTCGTGGTCATAATAGTCGTGCTCCTCGCAGCCCTTGCCCTCAAGGGAGGCGGGGCGCCCGAGACCGTGACGCAGACGGTGACGCAGACAGCCACGCAGACGGTGACCAAGACCGTCACGCAGGCCCAGACGGTGGCGCAGACAGAGACGGTTGTGCAGACCGAGACCGTTGCCCAGACGGAAACGGTTGTCCAAACCCAGGTCCAGACAGAGACTGTTGTCCAGAAGGTGGAGATGACCACGCCACCAGACACCCTGATAATCGCCATGGACACCAGTGACGCGGTGAGCCTCGACCCGGCGAGGGCCTATGAGTTCACCAGCGTCCTGGTGGTGAACCAGCTCTACGACAAGCTGGTTGACTTCGAGATACCCGACCTAAAGAACGTCGTGCCCGAGGTCGCGGAGGCGTGGGAGGTCAGCGAGGACGGTAAGACATGGACCTTCAGGATACGCAAGGGCATAACCTTCCCCAGCGGCCGGCCCCTGACCGCCGATGACGTGGTCTGGAGCCTCCAGAGGGTCATAGAGCTCAAGCAGACCGCCAGCTGGGTCCTAACACAGTTCGTCAGCAGCCCCGACCAGATCAGGAAGATTGACGACTACACCGTGGAGATCGAGATAGACGAGCCCGTCGCCCCCGGCCTCTTCCTCGCCTCCCTGACCTTCACCACCAGCGCCATCCTCGACAAGGAGCTGGTGCTCCAGAACGAGCAGGACGGGGACATGGGCAGCGCGTGGCTAACCGACCATAGCGCGGGCAGCGGGCCCTACATACTAGACCACTGGACGAGGGAGCAGGAGATAGTCCTGGTGGCGAACGAGAACTACTGGAGGGGGGCTCCCCCCATCAAGAAGATAATAATCAAGCACGTCCCCGAGCCCACGGACCAGATGCTCCTCCTCAAG
>JALWDA010000053.1 GCA_027014955.1 Desulfurococcales archaeon
CTTACCCTCCTTCTGGAGCGTTAGATTAAAAATTCTAAAACAATATTTTAACTCCGTTTTATGCTAAAGTATCTAATCTGATGATAAAAGACCTTCCCGCGGAAGTCTTAGAAAACAGCTACATCTCGGGTAGGCTCTATAAACTCGTCCTCAGGCTTTCGGAGGAAGACCTGAAAGAGGTAAAACCCGGACACTTCGCGATGTTAAAACCTACGGACACTTACGACCCCATGGGAAGGAGAGCCTTCGCCTTTGCGGACATAGAGGGGGATAAAGCGGTTTTTTATTACGAGGTCTTCGGAAGAGGAACGGCATACCTCACAAAGAGAAAACCGGGAGAGCGAATAAAGACTCTATTTCCCTTAGGGAAAAGGCTCTTTTCCTACGAGGGAGAAAAGCACTTACTTATTGGAGGAGGAGTAGGACTCGCGGGGCTCACACTCCTGGCAAAGGAGCTGAGAAAACTCGGAAAGGAGGTCTTTATAATTTACGGGGCTCGGAGCAGGGAGCACCTTGGGATGCTTGAGTGGTTAGAGAAGGAAGGATTTGAGTATGAAGTGTTTACGGACGATGGAAGCTACGGGAGGAGGGGCTACGCAACGGAGATACTCAAGGAGTTTCCTACGGACTGGGTTGTCCACGCCTGCGGCCCCAAGCCGATGCTAAAGACCATAAAGCGAATGAAAACAGGACACAGGGTTTACTTCTCCTTAGAGGAGAGGATGGCTTGCGGATGGGGAGTGTGCTTGGGATGTGTTGTTAAAACCGCAGGGGGACACATGAAGAGGGTGTGCTACGAGGGTCCGGTTATGCCCATGGAGGAGGTAGTCCTTTGAACCTGAAGGAGTTCATCATCCCCGCAATAGACATAAAAGAGGGGAAAGTAGTAAGACTCTACAAAGGAGAGTTTGAAAAATCTAAGGTTTATTACGAGAATCCCTCAGACATTGCGAAATTGTTCGGAGAGCTCGGCTTTAAGAGGCTTCACGTCGTTGACCTGGACGGAGCAAAGGAGGGAAAACCCGCAAACCTGAAACACTTAGAAAAAATAAGGGAGGTCTTTCCCGGAGAGATAGAGATAGGAGGAGGCGTAAGGAGTTACGAGACCGCAAAGACTATTTTTGATGCCGGGATAGACTACGTAGTTGTGGGAACGCTCGCGGTAAAAAATCCGAAGGAGTTTGAGAGGATTCTGGAAAGCTTTCCCAACAAAGTTATCCTCGCCATAGACTCTAAAGGCGGAAAAATTGCGGTAGGTGGATGGCTGGAAGAAACCCCCTTAACTCCCAAGGAGCTCGCAAAGAGGTATGAGGATAAACCTATCTGGGGATATCTCTACACCATAGTGGAGAGGGATGGAAGCTTAGAGGGAGTGGATACAAAACCCTACGAGGAGATTAAGAAATTTGTTAAAAAACCCGTTCTTGCTTCCGGAGGAGTCTCCTCCTTGGAGGAT
>JALWDA010000054.1 GCA_027014955.1 Desulfurococcales archaeon
GATTATTTCGTCGCGCGAATTAAACGACTGATTAATCTTTTTCGCAAGTTTCAGCGCTTCGTCGTCGGTTCCCACAATTACCGTTTTTTGCCGCGAATACCGGTTCTGAACGCCGATTTTGAAAAACAGTTTTGCAACAATTCTCCACAAAACGAAAATCGCAATCGCCGTTGCGTAAGTAATTAAAACAACCGCGCGACTGAACGCGTATTGTTTGAAGAAAAACGTTCCCGCCGAAATTAAAATCATTCCCAAAACAAGCGCAAGAACCGTTCTCGCAACGCTTAAAGATTTCGGTTTGTAAACTCCGACGAACGCCGAAACAATTACTTGAAAGAGCGAAGGAAGAATGTAAATTGCGGGAACAGTATCGGACGGAAAGTGAAACCACGGCTTGAAGTTGCGGTAAAAGTTTTCGGACAAATAAATGAAAAGCGAGAAAAGAACGAAATCGATAACCGCAGGAATAATTGCGGGTTTGTATTTATTGGCGAACGCTAAAATTTCTCTCAACCAAATAGCGCTTTTCAGAACCGCTTTAAGCGCCCACGACGACGAAAAATGTTTTTCCACGAAAAGCGACATCGCGCCGTAAAATAATCTCGTTTCGTCGATTGAACTCCGTTTTGCGCTTTCGCCTTTGTAATGAATGATTTCAGTATCCGGATAATAATAGATTTTCCAACCTTTTTCTTTGATGCGGTAACATAAGTCCAAATCTTCGCCGTACATAAAAAAGTCCGGGTCAAAACCGTTTACTTCTTTTATCGCTTCGGCGCGCAAAAACATAAAAGAACCGGAAACCGCATCGACTTCGTAGGTTTGGTTTTCGTCCAAGTAAGTTAAATTGTATTTCGCAAAAAGTTTTGATTTCGGGAATAGCGAACTTAATCCTGAAATTTTCGTAAAAGAAACCCACGGACTCGGAAAACTTCTGCGGCAAGCAAGTTGCAACGTTCCGTCAGGATTTAAGACTTTGCACGTCGCAAGTCCGGCATCCGCGCGATTTTCCATAAACTCGAGCATTTTGGCGAGAGTGTTGTCTTTTAGCAGAGTGTCAGGATTTAGCAATAAAATATATTTGCCGGTAGCAATTTCCAAACCTTGATTGTTCGCTTTCCCGAAGCCGAAATTTTCCTTGTTCGCGATTAATTTCACGTCGGGAAATTTCTTGGAAATCGCCTCTGCGCTTCCGTCGTGTGATGCGTTATCGACTACGATTATTTCAACGTCAATGTTTTTTGCGGATTTTTTAATCGACGCAATCGAGTTCAGAACAAACTCTTTGACGTTGTAATTAACAATGATTACGGAAATCTCTGCCATTAATTCTCACTAAATTCAACATAAGAATTGTAAAAATCGGTAAATATTTTTCAAAAATCCAATTTAGGTAAATATTGAGAAATTTTTATACCGTCAGTCCACCATTGGCGGATTGCGAGGAGCGAAGCGA
>JALWDA010000055.1 GCA_027014955.1 Desulfurococcales archaeon
CCTGGCTGCCCTCGCCGCGCTTTCGTCGGGCTCCGACCTGGCCTTCGTCATGGCGCCCAGAAGCATACGGGGCATAATAGCATCATACTCACCCGAGCTCATAACAATACCCGCCTCCGACGAGGATTACCTCACCCCCAACAGCATAGAAGAGGCCCTCCACCACGCGATGAGGGCGGACGCCATCGTCCTGGGCCCGGGGCTCTCGAGAGAGGAGGACCCCCTGCGCTTCGCCTCGGGCCTCCTAGAGGCACTGTCCCGCGAGAAGAGCGATGCACGGGTAGTAGTTGATGCCGATGCCCTCAAGGCAATTACACGCTACAAGCCTCCCCTGCCCCACAATACTGTCCTAACACCCCACCGTGGCGAGTTCAGGGGACTGCTTGAAGCATACGGTTTAGCAGATGGGGGTGGGGACCCCGTTGAGGACGCGCGCATGCTCTCCCTCGAGACGGGCGCAACCGTCCTCCTCAAGGCTCCTGTCGACATCATCTGCAGAGGGACCGCCTGCCTGGAGAACACCACAGGCAACCCCGGGATGAGCCGTGGGGGCACGGGGGACGTTCTCGCAGGCATTACGGTGACCATGCTCACCCGGGTGGAGGACCCCCTCTACGCCGCCGCCATAGCGGCCTATGTTAACGGGGAGGCGGGGGACAGGGCCCTGGCCATTAAGGGCGAGAACTTCACTACCCTCGACCTCCTGGAGCAGGTCCCCCACGTGCTAAGAGAGCCTGGTAAGAGGTGAGAGCAATGAGAACCCGGGTCGTGTACCTGGTACTCGATGGAGCCGCGGGCAACCCCAGCCTAGGAGCGACGGCCTTCATGAGGGCCCAGAAGCCGGGCCTGGACAGGATAGCCCGGGAGGGCGTCTGCGGCCTGGCCTACACCATAGCCCGGGGCGTGGCCCCCGAGAGCGACGCGGCAGTGCTCTCCATACTAGGCTATGACCCTGACAAGTACTACCCCGGAAGAGGCCCCCTTGAAGCCCTGGGAGCGGGGATGGAGCTCGGGGAGGGACAGATAGCCCTCAGGGGCAACTTCGCCACCGTAGAACCTGGCACAGGGAGGATACTAGACCGGAGAGTGGGCCGAAGCCTGGGGGACGAGGAGGGCCGTGAGCTAGCGGCTAGCCTTGACGGGATGGAGCTGGACTCAGGCCGCGGCCGGGCCTGGGTGAGGCACACCGTGTCACACCGCCTCGTTGTGGTCATGGAGCACGAGGAGCCCCTCAGCCCCCTGATAACCAACACCGACCCCGCATACGAGCGGAGGGGGCTCCTGTCCGAGGCCCTACCCAACCCTCCCTCTACGATACAGGAGGCACGCCCCATGGTGGACGACCCCCGGGCAGCCCTGGCGGCTAGGCTTGTCAACGAGTTCACCAGGAGGGCCCTGGAGCTTCTCAGGGACCACCCCGTGAACCTCCGTAGGAGGGCCCAGGGGCGCCTGGAGGCTAACGCGGTGCTCCTCAGAGACGCGGGTGCGAAGCCCAAGGGGCTCCCCCCGTTCCAGGAGTACCACAGACTCTGGGGCCCCGCTACCGCCGTTGTTGAGATGCCCGTCGAAAAGGGGATAGCCCGGCTCCTGGGCATGGAAGTTATAGAGCTTAGGCCCCCCAGAGGCGACCCAGGGAAGGTCTACCGGGAGCGCCTCGAGAGCACACTCGAAGCCCTAAGGGGGAGCGCCTTGGTGTATGTGCACCTGAAGGGCCCCGATGAGCCCGGGCACGATGGGAACGCTGATGTCAAGTCCAGGATAATAGGGGACATTGACGAGCACTTCGTGAGGCCCCTTATAGAGGAGTCCCTCAGAAGGAGTGAGCCCTTCGCCATAGCGGTTACGAGCGACCATGCAACCCCCTGTCCCCTGAAGGCCCACAGCGGGGACCCGGTGCCCCTGGCGGTATGGCATCCCAGCATCGAAGGCGATACTGTTCAGGGGTTTACCGAGGGGGAGTGCGCCCGGGGCTCCCTGGGGGTTGTTGAGAGGGGGCACGAGATTCTCCCCCGGGTAATGAATGTGCTGAGAAGGGTGGGATAGTCATGGCCAGGCACCGGCAGGTAACCCTGAGGGTGGGCCCCCGCCCGGAGGGCCTGTGGGTGGAGGTACTCGGGTACGATGGGGAAGGGAGGCTTGTTGAGAAGAGGCTCTACGAGAACGTGAGGCTCCTAGAGATAAGGGGGGTGGCTAGGGTGGGCCCGCACATTCAGAGGGGCTTCATTGTCGTCAACGTTGAGGACGCGGAGGCCCGCCTGGAGGAGGGCAAGCTAGTAGTCGCGTGAGGGTCCTTTCATGCACGTTAACATGTTGATAGAGAGGACACGTAGCCGCACGGGGAAGCACGCCTCCTACTCCAATGCTTTCCTCGTCACAAGCGAGGGCAAGGTTTCCGAAGCACGGGCCCGGTCCCGGAGGGAGGCGAGGGGCACCTACGCCCGCGGCAGTGCCGTTGAGGCCCTTCTGGAGCCCCCGGGGCCCGGGGAGGTTCTGGTTGCAGTGACCATGAGGAGGAACCTCAGGGGCAGGGTGCATGGGACGCTCGTGGTCTACGACGGTGAGGCGGGGGAGGTGCTCCGGGCGGTCTACCGCAAGCTCAAGGTGAGGAGGAGCCGGGGAGACCCGGGCTACGAGTGGGCTATAAGGGCGGTCATGGACCACCTGAAGCTTCCTGTGAAGAGGTACAACATGTCCACGGGGACACGATAAGGGTAGGGGCTTGTACGGTTGTGTTTCTTGGGGATGACCGGCTTTTGGCGGAGGACCCTTTGGGGATGACTAATTCACGGACCGGGGGACCCTTTACACCGGGCTACTTTTTCTTGGAGCGTATGTAGAACCAGGGGCCCTCTATCCTCTGGCTCTTGCAACGGGGGCACTTGCTGGGCTTCTTGAACTCGCCCTCCTTCTTGGGGAAAACGTAGCCGCAGTCGAGGCACCTGGCGGGCACGACCTCCAGGCTCTCCATCCCACCGCTCCTCCTCTTGACGCTCCGGTAGAGGTGTCGGAGGGCCTCCTCCACCCTCCCCCTCTCGCTATCGGGTAGCCCCAGGTGCGAAGCTATGGTCCTGGCGTCAAGGGGCTCGGGGCTCTCCTTGAGTAGAAGGTATATCCTTTCCCTGAGCGTGAGAAACTCGTCCTCGGCCAAGCCAAATCTCCTCCGCTCCACTCATGTGTACACAAGCATTATTATTATCACTGCTGTGTTAGTTACCGTTGAGCCTCCACCACATACCGCGGGGTCCCCTGCCTTGGAGCCTGGAAACACCCTCAGGGTCGCCAGCGTCGATGAGATACTCTCGGGCCAGGCGACGGACATCTACTTCAAGCGAGCCCGCGAGATCCTGGAGAAGGAGGGGTACTCGAACGTAAGGGTCAGGGCGGAGCTACACGTCTATGGGCTTCCCCGGGGCTACGAGTGGGCCATACTAGCGGGGGTCGAGGAGGCCCTCCACCTCCTCGAGGGCAGGAACGTGGACGTCTACAGCATGAGGGAGGGCACCCTCTTCAGAGACAGGTACCCCCTCATGCTGATCGAGGGCCCCTACACGCAGTTCGCTGAGGTCGAGACCGCGCTCCTGGGGCTCCTAAGGCACTATACCAGCATAGCCACCAAGGCCGCCCGCGTCAAGAAGGCCGCGGGCGACACCCAGGTGCTCTTCTTCGGCCTGAGGAGCATACACCCCGTGCTCCAGCCCATGGCAGACAGGGCCGCCCTGATAGGGGGACTGGACGGCGTGAGCGGCGTGTTGAGCGAGAAGTACCTAGGCGTCCCACCCCGGGGCACCATGCCGCACTCCTTCATAATAACCGTGGGGGACCAGGAGAGGGCCTGGGGGCTTTTCGACAAGCACATGCCCCCCGAGGTGCCCCGTATAGCGCTTGTGGACACCTTCTATGATGAGAGGGAGGAGGCCCTCCGCGCCGCGAAGCTTCTGGGCGAGAAGCTCCACGGAGTCCGCCTGGACACCCCCAGTAGCAGGAGGGGGAACATGAGGAGAATAGTAGAGGAGGTCCGATGGGCCCTGGACATCAACGGCTACCGCCACGTAAAGATATTCGTAAGCGGGGGGCTGGACGAGGAGACCATAAGGAACCTCAGGGACATAGTCGACGGCTTCGGGGTGGGGACAAGCATAGCCTTCCCCCCCAGCATTGACATAAGCATGGACATAGTCGAGGTGGACCGGGGGGAGGGATGGAGGCCCCTTAGCAAGAGGGGCAAGCTGCCCGGCGCCCGCCAGGTGTACCGGTGCCCTGGCCTCGTGGACCAAATAGTGCCCTGGAGCTCTCCATCCCCGCCGGGATGCCATGGAAGCAGCAAGGCTCCCAAGCCGCTCCTCGAGAAGGCTTTGGAGAAAGGGAGTCTCCTCTGGGAGCCGGAGCCCCTTGAGAAGATAAGGGAACGGGTGCTGGAACAGCTTAGAAGTCTTCCCGAATAACATTCACTAAATACGGATAGCGCCCGTGTATACTGGCGAATCCCCCAGGGTGGAAGCCTTGGGGGAAAGGGTTGGGGG
>JALWDA010000056.1 GCA_027014955.1 Desulfurococcales archaeon
GCATAGACGCGCAGGGTCCCACAAGGGTGAACGGGCATGTCTGAAACTGGTATGGGCAACAAGGCCTCATATGATGCCATCGTACTCGGAGGAGGACTCGCAGGCTACCCCGCGGCCATTGAGATGTCCCGGAGGGGCCTCAAGGTGGCCATCGTTGAGGAGAAGGCCTTCGGCGGCGAGTGCACCAACCACGGTTGTATCCCCAGCAAGGCCCTCCTCCACGCAGCGCGCCTTGTCTTCGAGTCCCGGAGGGTCCCGGGTCTCAGCGTGGGCCTGGCTTCCTGGAGGGAGCTGGTGGAGTGGCGGAGGGGTATAGTGAGGCGCCTCTCCCAGGGCATTGAGTTCCTCCTAAAGAGCTATGGGGCC
The DNA here is from genome assembly GCA_027014955.1 of Desulfurococcales archaeon. Classification (GTDB taxonomy): domain Archaea; phylum Thermoproteota; class Thermoprotei_A; order Sulfolobales; family Fervidicoccaceae; genus JALTXS01. Next base: position 367 of record JALWDA010000056.1, read on the forward strand.
ACGATTTACAGGGACCGGGGCATCGTCGATGGCATGGATGGGGAGGACATCCTGGTCAGGCTTAAAGGGGACAACAGGGTGCTCAGGGCAAGGAACCTCCTCATAGCCACGGGCACCCGGCCCGCCCTGGTCAAGGGAGTCGTGGTTGACGGGCAGAGGGTTCACGATAACAGGAGCATCCTGGAGCTTGGTGAGCCCCCCCGGAGCATAATTGTCATCGGAGCCGGCGCCGTGGGCGTCGAGTACGCGACGGCCCTGGCCATGCTAGGGGCCCAGGTGACCCTTGTAGAGGCCCTCCCCCAGGTGCTCCCGGGGGTGGACCGGGATCTGGCCAAGCTCGTTGAGAGGGGTCTGAAGAAGCTCGGGGTTAGAATAATGACTAACGCCCCCGTGGAACTTGCTTGGAACGCGGGGGGAAAGGCCCACGTGTCTCTCAAGGGAGGGGAGGAGCTCGAAGCCGAGCACGTTCTAGTAGCTGTTGGGAGGACCCCCAACACCGACGGCCTGGGGCTGGAGAAGCTGGGGGTCGAGCTCGACGAGCGGGGATATGTGAGGGTTGACCCGGGCATGAGGACCAGCAACCCCCGGGTCTATGCTGCGGGGGACGTCACGGGGCCCCCGCTCCTCGCCCACAAGGCCTACGCCCAGAGCCTTGTAGCGGCGGAGAACATCCTGGAAAGGAAGGCTGTCTTCGACCAGCTTGTCCCCAACGTGGTCTACTCGGAGCCCGAGGTCGCAAGCGTTGGCCTGACGCTGGAGCAGGCGAGGGAGCAGGGGTTCGACGCTGGCGTGGAGACCTTCAGGTACGCCGCCCTCAGCAGGGCCCTGATAGAATCGGGGGGTGAGGGAATGATAAAGGTGGTCTACGACAGAGGCGACAAGACCCTACTCGGCGTCCACATAGCAGGAGCCCACGCCGACGACCTCATCGCGGAGGCCACCCTCGCGATGGAGATGAACGCAACCCTAGAGGACCTCTCCCTAGTAGTCCACCCCCACCCCAGCATGAGTGAGGCGCTGAGGGAAGTCGCTGAGATGGCCCTGGGGCGTCCTATACACTTTTACAAAAAGCCCCAGCCAAGACAATAGCCTGAGAGAAGCCAGGCTTAAGCCATATCAAGCCTAGGGAGGGAAACAAGCTAAGAGACCCCCATGGATATGCTTTGAAAAAAGCAAGCCTCGGAAGAATTTTTCCGAGACCCCACTCTAGGCGTCTCATCCCCGCCCGAAGAGCCTGAGGGCAATCGCCGCAATCACCAGGATGGCCACAACACCCGCCACCGCCGTCACGGGGACTCCTCCTCCGCCCTGGGTCTCCGTAGTGGTTATAGTGGGAGAAGTGGCGCTTGGTGTCCTTACAGTAGTGCTGGGAGACGGGCTTGATACCTGCTCGCTCTCCCCGGCTTTCCCGCCACTGGTTGTGGGCTGGATTGACTCTGTGGGCGATGGTGTGTTGGCAGGGCTCTGTGTGGGGGCTGGGGAGACGCTGGCCGTGGGCCCTGTTTCCCTGGCTGCCCCCTCTGGGCTGGTTTGCTCGGGGGACGTCTCGGGTATCTCTAAGACAGCGTGGTCCCCAGGGGCGAGTTCTATGGTTGCGAGCGGATATTCTCTGTAGGGTGGCGCTTCTGGGGGCCTGTAGGTGACGTTGTATTTACCGGGGGGTGTGAGGAGCAGTATCTTGCCCGTTTCGGGTATCTCGGCCTCGGTGGGGTAGGGGCTTCCCGTTCTGAAGAGCACCGATGTGCCGGCGGGTCCCTTGACCTCGATAATAGCGAGGTTTTCGCGGAGTGCCTCCTCCAGGTCGACGCTGACCGTAACCCAGTCGCCGTCACGCAGGCTGACGTTGGCCAGCAGGAGACCACCGGTTGCGCTAAGGTAGCTGGTTATGAAGTCTGCGAAAGTGTTCACGTCGAGACCGGGGAGCTCTAGCTTGCCCTTGGTGAGTGCGAGTATAAGGCTTCGGGCTGGCACGATGACCTGGTATTCGCCCTCTGGCAGCCGCGCCACCAGCCTGTAGGGCACGGTGTCCGGGGTGTGGCAGACCTTGGGCTCCTCGAGCGCAACGGGGGTTATGCACAGCTGTATTCCCGCTGGACCATTGGTGTAGTTGGCCTCCACGACACCAACGGGTTCCACCTGGTAGAACACCAGTGATTTCATCTTCTCTACGAGGAGGTGGGTGCCGTCCAGCACGTGGACCTTGTTGGGGCCTCCTCCGCCCATAATGTACCTTGCCAGGAGCCTCCCGTCCTCAAGCCTGTGGGTGTAAATGAACCCCGTGAGCGCCCCCACCACCTTGCCCCCGCCAAGGGAAAGGGTATCGTAAATAACCCCGGTCACCCTCGTCTCCCACAGCTTCTCCCCCGTCTCGGCATCATACGCGACCAGCACCATCCCCGGCTTACCAGGCTTCTCCAAACCCATGACCACCAGGACCCTGCCGTCATCACTCCACCTCGCATCCCCCTGCTGCACGAATGCCTCGCGGGCGCTCCACAGGAGCTGCCCGGTCGTGCTGAGCACAATTATGCGGGTCTCGTTCATGAAGAACTGCACGTATGCCACCCTATCCCCACCGGGACTTAGGCGGGCCCGGGCCTTATTGGCCCCCGGGGAGCACCCGGGACAATCTCCCGCCCATATCAGCCTCTTCTCCCGCAGGTCAACCACCGCCAGTGCTGGCTGCCAGGGTGCCTGGCTCGTGTTGTCTGCCGTAAGAAGCGCTATACCCGCCTGGGGGTTGACGGAGGCCCATTGTCTGGCTATTAGGCCTGCCTCTCTTGCTATCATCCCTCTGGCGTTGATATGGTCTAGCAGCTTGGATGTCGCTATGTCAACCACTATCGCGTCCGCGAGAGTCCCATTGACACGGAACTCACCCGTAAGAAGGAGCTTGTCATTGTCCAGCCAGAAGATTCTGCTGATTTCTCTCGTATTGACCCTGGTGGGGAGGTTGGCCTCGTAAATGCCCACGCTGCTGGTATTGTGGATTACCTTCCCCGTCTGGGCATCGATTACTATTATCATCCCACCTATACCATACGTGCGTGCGACTACAAGGGTCTTATCGGGGCTCAGCGCCGTGCCTCCTGGGGCGCTTCCCTTCTCGTCGGGGTACTTGCCTAGCTTCCATACTATGGCAGGGGTCTTATTATAGGCCTCGTAAATGACGTAACCGGGGCCCTCCTCCTCGGGCGACACCCATGCCCCCAGAGCCACTGTTGCCGTTATTATCATGAGCAGGACCAGTCCTATGAGGGGTAGTGAGGCCTGGAAGCCCTTTGCCCCCATGCCTCGTCCCCTCTACACATCCTAGGTTCCATACTCGATGGTTTTTTGGACCTGTAGAAGTTGTGGGGGAAGTGGGGAAATATCCTTATGCGAATGAGAATTACGTTTCCCGGAGATGTACGTGATTATGGTTAAAAATCACCATAAAATAGTAAGGTACGCATATTATATGGTGGGAAACAGGGAATGTTCAGATAAGGAGCATGGGTTCCTCCAGAAGCTCCTTGAGGCGGAGGAGGAACCTGGTGGCGTAGGCCCCGTCCGTGACCATGTGGTTGAACGACACGCTTATGAGCATACGCATCTTCTCACCCTCGGGCGTCAGCTCCCTCCTAATGGTGCTCACCCCCAGTATTGCCACCTCGGGGTAGTTTATTATGGGGAAGAACACGTAGCCCCCGATGCTGCCAATGTTGGTTATCGTGAAGCTGCTGCCCCTCACCTCCTCCACAGTTAGCTTGCCCTCTCTCGCCCTCTGCGCGAGCTCCTGTATCTCGCGGGCCACCTCGAGGAGAGTCTTCTTATCAGCATCCCTCACCACTGGGACAACGAGGCCCTGGGGGGTGTCAACTGCGATTCCTATGTGGTACGTCTTCTTCACAATTATCTCGTCCCACTCGGGGTCATAGAGGGCGTTAAGCAGGGGGAACTCCTGGAGGGCCTTCACCGCCGCCTTCACTATGAAGGGCAGGTAGGTGAGCTTTACCCCCTCCTTCTCCGCATAGGGCTTGAGCCTCTGCCTCGCCTCCACCAGGCTATCGGCCTCGACAATCTCGCTCCCCATAGCATGGGGTATCCGGAGCCAGGACCTCAACATACGCTCAGCTATGAACCTCCTGACACCCCTGACG
>JALWDA010000057.1 GCA_027014955.1 Desulfurococcales archaeon
GGATCCTCTGCTGTGGCCACCACAAACTCAGGCATGTCGTCAGGCAGCTGTTTTGCCTTAAACACCTTCTCAAACTGGGCCTCGGCCTCCTTTGCCGCCTCTTCGCCGTGAAAACGGGCCACGATCTCCCGGGCAAGGTCCATCTTGGCCTGCTTGGGATGGTAGAGCTCCCACTCAACCTTGTTCTTCAGCGACTGGATCTCTGAAGGGGTTAGATCGCTCAGCAGCTCGTAGTATCGCCACATGAGGTCGTCTGAGATAGACATGAGCTTGCCGTACATCTGGTTGGGATCCTCGGTGACCCCCACGTAGTTGCCCAGGGACTTTGACATCTTCTGAACCCCGTCAAGTCCCTCAAGTATGGGCATCATCATGATCACCTCGGGCTCCTGACCGTACTCCCTCTGGATCTCACGGGCCACTAACAGATTGAACCTCTGGTCTGTGCCCCCAAGCTCAACATCCGCCTCAAGGGCAACAGAGTCGTACCCCTGGATGAGGGGGTAGAAGAACTCGTGGATGTATATGGGGATCCCCTCCCGGTGACGGGTCTTGAAGTCGTCCCTCTCAAGCATCCTCGCCACGGTGTAACTGGCGGCCAGCCTGATCATGTCCGCAGGGGTGAACTTGTTCATCCAGGTGCTGTTGAAGACCACCTGGGTCTTCTCAGGATCAAGCACCTTGAACACCTGCTCCTGGTAGGTCTTGGCGTTCTCTGCCACCTCCTCGGGGGTCAGGGCCTTGCGGGTCTCAGAGCGCCCCGTAGGATCACCGATCATACCCGTGAAGTCACCAATAAGAAAGAGCACCTGGTGGCCAAGGTCTTGAAACTGCTTCATCTTCTGCAGAAGCACCGTGTGCCCAAGGTGCAGATCAGGTGCTGTGGGATCAAACCCCGCCTTAACCCGCAAAGGTCTCTTCTCCTTAATGCTCTTCTCCAATCGTTTCTCCAACTCCTCAGGGGAGATGATGTCTTCAACGCCCTTCAGAAGAATATCCATCTGTTCCTGCACGTTCATTTGGCTCTCCTCCGTAAAGTCCAGGGATGCAATCTCAGAGTGGTGTGGGTAATAGCTCAAAAGAGAAGGAATAGAAAGTGGAGTTGACCCGGTTTAGTGGACACTCAATAATTGACTTTAGGAGGAGTTCATTATGCCGAGATGGAGCGAGAGGCAGCCGTTGGGGTTCAGGCAGCAGATCGCGGAGTGTCAGATCGGGCTGTACCTCAAACCGTGCGCCCGCGCATTGGGGAATATCCCTAAAAACATGCGATAAGGAGGGGAAACCATGAACATTGAATACACGGTACAAATATGGAAGTGTGTTGGTTCAGCGAAAATGAGACTTTCTGGTTTTGCAAACTTTGAGCCTCTTTGGTCATGTTAGAGCACTCCTCTTCCTTTTGGCAAGGTACCCATACTTCTGGAGCAGATGAAGTAAGGGGGAG
>JALWDA010000058.1 GCA_027014955.1 Desulfurococcales archaeon
ACCCACCTCTGTCCTGTACGCTTCTAGGAGCTCCCTGAACTCGCCCAGGAGAAGGCCCCCGCTTAGAAGGAACCCCGCTGCCCCCGCCTTTATGAGCCCGCCCAAGAAGCCCTTGATAATGGCCAACTCCAACCCCCCCAATGGCGTCAAAACCTCGGGACCCAGCCTACCCTCTCGCGCGGGGGGTATATAAGGATAGGGGCCCCGCCTATACTCGCATAGACACCTAAGTACGCTCCCCCAGTACCTCCTCAAGCGCGTTCAGGAAAAGGTCGACCTCCCCCCGCGTCCCCATGGTGACCCTAATCCACCTCTCCCCAAGCACAGTGGGGCGCACGGCCACTCCCCTCTCCCTAAGCTTCCTCTCCACGCCCTCAACCGGCATCTCTATGAGGAGGAAGTTCGCCCGGCTCCTGTAGGGGCGGGCCCCCATCTCCCTGACCCTCCCGTAGACCAGCGACTTGAGCTGGCCCACCTGCCTCACGTGCTCGTACACGTAGCCCCTGTCCTCCAAAGCCGCGATGGCGGCCGCCGCCGAGGGGCGTGTTATCGGGAAGGGGGGCAGGGCCCTCCTAAGGGGGTCCAGGGCCTCTTCCCTAGCTATGGCGTAGCCCACCCTCATGCTCGCCAGCCCGAAGGCCTTGCTGAGGGTCCTGGTGACAATCACGTTACCATGCCCGAGGGCCAGGTCCTTGAGCGTCTCCCCATAGTACTCATAGTAGGCCTCGTCAACCACGAACAGCGTCTCCCCATACTCCTCGACCATGCCCCTTAGCAGACCCGCGTCGACCAGGGGGGAGCCCGTGGGGTTGTTAGGCCTGTCTATGAAGAAGACCCTGCACCCGCCAAGGTCCTCCAGCTCCTCCTCCCTAACCCTGAACTCGTCCCCCACAATGCTCATGTCGAGGAGCCGGGGCCTCGCACCCGTGAGTCGGGAGTATATGGAGTACATGGCGAAGCCGTACCGGGGGAAACAGACCCCGTCCCCCCGGTCCACGTAGGCGTCGAATATAGCCCTTATCACCATGTCGCTCCCCGCGGCGGGGAGGACCTCCTCCCTCCCCACCTCCGCGTAGTCGGCAAGGGCCTCAACGAGAGCCTCCATTATCTCGACGTCGGGATAGCGGTTCATCCGGGCCAGCTCCCGCTCGGCCGCCCTGAGAACGTGCTCGGGCGGGGGGTTGGGGGACTCGTTCATGTCCAGCCTCGCCACTATCCCCCTGTAGGTACGGGGCCTGTATATAGGAGCCTCCATGACCCAGGGCTTGGGCCTGACCATGTCCCGCCACCTACTCTCCTATCTCCTCCCTCCCTTCTATAACTGGGACCGTGAAGGAGTCCTCCCAGCCAAACCGGGGCTCCACCAGCCTAATCCTCCCCCCACGGTCCACGTATAGGTCGACCGCCCTCCAAACCC
>JALWDA010000059.1 GCA_027014955.1 Desulfurococcales archaeon
AGACGGTAGGTTCTTCCACGCGGATGCGGGGCAGGGCGCGGGGGGCGTCCTGGTGGAGCTCTACGGGGACGTTAGCCTGAGGGTGGCCCCCTTCACGAGGGAGGAGGCGCGGGGCATGGTTAGTGAAATAAAGGCTTCACGGCTCCTATATGGTTACAGGGGCATGCCCCATAGGGACGTGGAGGCCCTCCTAGACGCCGTGATGGGGGTCCAGAGGCTCCTGCTGGAGGAGCCCCACGTCACCGAGGTTGACGTGAACCCGGTAATAGTCTACGAGAAGGGCGCCCTGGCCGTGGACGCGAGAGTGATACTTGGAGAGAGCCCCGGGAAGGGGTAGCCTTGGACCCCCAGTTAGCGTGAGGGGCCCCACAACCCCCGGGCCGGGTTGGACCCGGGAAAGTGTGGGGCCATTATCGTGGCGCGGCTGGGCCTGCCCCAGGGGCCCATGCCATGTTAGGGGCCCCGGGGCGGCGCCGGCTGCCTGCGGCCAGGGCCGCTCTTCTCCCCAACCACCCGTCGCGTGGCCGTGGGTGGATTGGAGCAGGGGCCCAGGCGGGGCCCGGCGGCTGCGAGCGGTTCCGCGGGATGGACAGTGCCTGTCAGAGGGTGCGGATGGTTTGGGTGCGGATGTTAGTGCGAGGCTGGAGGAGATCAGCGAGCAGATATATTTTTTGAAGAAGGAGATAGGCGGCCTCAGGGAGAGGAGAGCTGGCCTGATAGAGGAGCTGAGGGAGCTCCGCAGGAAGAGGGACGAGCTCGTCAACCAGGCGAGGCAGATAACGGGCCAGCTGAGGGAGCTAAGGGAGAAGAGGAGGAGCCTGATAGATGAGGTCAAGGGTAAGAGGGAGAGGCTGAGGGAGCTTAGGGAGAAGCTGAACGAGCACCGTCAGTCCATCCAGGAGATCAAGAAGATCAACGAGGAGCTGAAGAACGAGATACGCATGCCCATTCCCGCCATAAGGAGGAAGCTGCAGGAGCTGGAGTGGAAGCTCCAGACCCAGACCATGCCCGTTGAGCGGGAAAAGCAGATCATGCAGGAGATAGCCCGGCTGGAGCAGCTACTCGAGAGGGCCCTCGAGCTGAGGAGGCTGGAGGAGAAGAGGCTGGAGGAGAACGCTGAGGCGGCCAGCATAAGGATAGAGATCAACACTCTGCGCAAGGAGATTGAGGAGAAGAGCAAGATGATAGACTCCTACACGGATAAGATAAAGGCCCTCCAGAAGAGGCTGGAGGAGGTGTCCCCCCAGATAGACGAGGTGAGGCAGCGGATATCCGAGGTCAGCCAGGAGCTCAACCGGATGGGGGAAGAGCTTAGGGCCAAGGTCGAGCAGCTCAAGAAGCTACAGGAGGAGGCCTCGACGCTTAGGACGGAGATCAACAGGAGGAGGCAGGAGGAGATCATCGAGAAGAAGAAGCGCCAGGCCATGGAGAAGATGAAGCGGGGTCAGAGGCTGACGCTTGAGGAGATGATGGCCCTCTATGGGAGCCTGGATGAGAGCCTGGACACGGGGGCGCCCCCGGGCGCCGCGGGCTCGTGATTAGCTTTCCCTTCGCCTGGCCTCTCTGCTTGTGGTATATTTTTGTATACAGTAGAAAGTTATACGGCTTCTGAGAGAATACTCACGTCCAGCGTCCCCAGGGAGCCGGCTTGGCCCGGATGCTCATACTTGTAGTGGACAGGGACAATGACATAGGCGAGTCCACCGGGTGGTCCACGCCCATCGTCGGGATAGACCAGGTTAGGCGCGCGGCCCTGGAGTTCGCCGTGGCGAGGCCCGAGGACAGTGACGTCAATGTCATGTTCGCTGGCATCCAGATGTACGAGAGGCTCCGCTCCGAGGGGCGTGATGTGGAGATAGCGGTGGTCGGGGGCGACGCGCGTGACCTGGTCAGGGCTGACCTCAGGATAAGCGAGCAGCTTAGGGACCTCAAGGAGAGGCTGGGGTTCGAAGAGGTCCTCCTGGTCAGCGACGGGGCTGAGGATGAGGCCATTATCCCCATCGTCCAGTCCTTCGCCCGCGTCGTGGGTGTTAGGAGGGTGGTCGTGGAGCAGATGAGGGGGATTGAGGAGACCTACATCCTCCTGGGCAGGTACATTAAAAAGGCGGTGATGGAGCCCCGGTTCAGCAGGCTCTTCCTGGGGATCCCGGGGCTACTCCTCCTCAGCCTGGTGGGGCTCTACGTCTCGGGGTACCTGGACTATGCTGCGGCGATTGCGGGTCTCCTCATAGGGGGGGCCATGGTTATCAGGGGGTTCAACCTGGAGGAGAAGATATACGAGTTCTGGGGAAGCTCCCCCATAATGTTCATAGCGAGCACGCTATCCACCATAAGCCTAGTCACGGGAGTGGCGCTTATGGTGAACAGCCTCAGGAACTACGGGCTTACTGTCCACGGCCTGGGCGATGGTATAAGCGCCTCCACGCCCTTCATCGGGCTGAGCGTGTTCAGCATACTCGTGGGCAAGGCTGTGGTGAAGCTCATTAACAGGGACGTGAAGGTATGGCACGACATCGTGGGCATGGTTCTCACCGTGATAGGCATAGTTGCGTTCTCCAACCTGGGAGATGCCCTCCTCCTGCTCCCCCAGAACCCGGGCTCCCAGGGCCTCCGTATGGTGCTCTTCGAGTCGGGGTTCGTCCAGCTCATGCTTGTGGGGATAGGGGTTTCGGGACTCCTGACCCTCATAGCGACACTCATAGAGAGGAAGCTCCAGTCGTGAAAGAGGGGTTATAGGGCCACGTCTATGTGTATCTTGGAGATGATGGCGCGGTAGCGGTTCCTTATGGCCACGTCGGTGTAGGTTCCCATCTTCTTGGCTATGTCCTTCTGGTTCTTCTTCTCACCCATTATCGAAGAGGCTATGTAGGCCACTGCCGCCGCTATTGCATTGGGGTTCTTGCCGTGGATCTTGTCAATATCCTGAACCGCGCGGGCGAGGCGGTACATTAGCCTCTCGGTCGCAATGCTCAGCTGCAGCTCGTTGGCGGCCTTCGATACGTAATCGATGGGTTTCATAACTGTGTATCTCCTCACATTCACCCTCTCCCTAAGCTTCCTGTAAGCATCCGCAACGTAAATCTTGTGCCTGTTAAGACCCGAGCTGTCCCTCTCGTCGGGGAACAGCTTCTTCACAACCTCCTCGAAGGAGAGGGCTATGCCCTCAATCCTCGCCGCTATGAAGAGAGAGGCCGCCACATAGTACCTTAGCCTCTCACCCCGCCCCAGCTTCTGCTTTATGGCCTTCTCGAGGATCCGGTAAGCGGTCTCAACGCTCCTACGGGGCAGGCCCAGCCTCAAGGCTTCACGCTGTAGCATCTTATATGACGTCAGGAGCCTCATTCGGTTTCTGGCAAAGCTTAGCGAGGTATGCGCCCGGCGCAGCCTCTCGGCCCGGTAGTACTTGTCCCTGTCCTCCCCCCTGAACCTGTAAGAGTCCCTGGGGGTGATGTACGTGCCCATGCTATTCGGCTTGGCATGACTGCCGGGAACAGAAGCCCTCCTACGGTCCACCTGGCTGTCGGGGAAATGCCTCCACTCGGGACCCATGTTCACAGTACGGTCAATCACGAGGCCATTATCCTTACAAATGACGTCCCCCCTATGCGGGTCCACCGTCACGCTCTCGGGCCTACACTCTGTAAAAGAGTCTATCCCATCCCCCTCGTAAGGAGCCATACCACCACCCCGAAGCAACCCTCTAACACCGGCGGAGGACAGGAACGTCAGCCCCTGCGATGCCTTCCCCTCAGCCGCCCCCTCGGCGTACCCCCGCGTCGTCGACGCCCCCTCCTATCCTTAACTGGAGCTGCCAGGTACAGGGGCTTCCCCAGAAGGTCCCGGGGCTTAAAACGTGGATGGGGGAACAGGAGCACCAGGGGCCTGTCCACGGGACCTATAACGTCGACCACCCTACCCACGGGCGTGTGGTCGGCAAGCACCAAGGAATCACCTATGCGGGGGGGCCGGGTCCCCGGGGAGGTCTCCACTATTACCAGCTTGTCCCTGAAGACCCTCCTAGCGATACCCAGCTTTCTCAACTCCCCGCCCTCCGCCGGAGCGTGCTGATTATTTAAATTAAACAACTTATTTAAGGACATCAATCAGTATTACCGAAGAGTTCGTTTTTAACCGTTTTAAGGAGGGAGACACAGTGTTACCGAGTGGGGCTTGAAGTTTAATGATATTACCCAAGTCACGCTTTTTAATAAAAGTAGAAGGGACCACTTGTAATACCCTAGCGGGTCCTCTGCCTCCTCATCTCCCTAATCTCCCCAGCCAGCCGCACCAAGGTCTCCACCCTCCCCCCCATCCTCTTTACAACAACTCTCCTCCTATTCCTCATCCAGTCCTTGGGGTAGGACTTGTCCTCCACAATGGGCTCG
>JALWDA010000060.1 GCA_027014955.1 Desulfurococcales archaeon
GTATAGTCCCTGCTCCCCCCTATGACGAGTATCCTGCCCCCATCCCCCTTCTTGGCGTCCCTGGGACGGGGGGAGACCAGGTGCTTGACGTGCCCGGGCCCCACGCGCTCCTCTGCCTCGGGGGGGATGCCCACGTTGCAGAGCCTCAGCTCCCCCAGGTAATCCTGGGCGTGGTTGTAGCCGGGCTTGTAGTAGTGCATAGCCACCGTGTAGTCGGCCTTTACCGCATCCGCGCCTACCGGGCCCTTGTCGGGGTCTATGCCCGTGGGCACGTCTATTGCTATGACCTTGGCCTTGGAGGAGTTGATGGCGCTAACCGCATGTGACACGGGGGGGCGTAAGGGGGGCTTGACCCCGGTTCCCAGTATGGCGTCTATTATGACGTCTGCCCCGTGCGCCATTTTCTCCAGTTCTCCCGGGTCCCTCACGTGACGTACTCTTGTACCCGTCCTGAGAAGGTGTTCCAGGTTCAGCTTGGCGTCGGGATGGCTTACCTCAGAGGGGGGGTACAAGAGCGTTACTTCGACCCTGTGGCCATAAGTTCTCAGGAACCTGGCCGCAACCAGCCCATCGCCTCCGTTGCCCCCCTTGCCAGCGATGACCAGTATCCTGCGGGACTCGCCCCCCGCTATCTCGTGGGCCAGCTCGGCCACGCACTTCCCAGCGTTCTCCATGAGCAAGGTCAGGGGGATTCCCAGGTGGACCGTGTTCTCCTCCACCGCCCTTATCAAGCGACTGGGCATGATGCCCCCGAAGACCATGCTACCATGCCCCGCTCCGGCCTAGTCCAGGGTCTCCACTCTGAATTCCACCCCATGCTTGTCGGCGAGCCTTTTCAGCTTGCGGGCCTTGCGCGAGAGTATGCGGGCCTCGCTGCTGGGGAGCTTTATCACCACAGTGTTCTCCCCCCGGAGCTCTATCTCAGCGCCGGGGAAGAGGGCCTCGAGGGTCTTCCTAAGCTTGCTCTCCAGCCTCCTCTTCCGGGCCTTCTTCACCGGGACCACGACGGTCTGCTCGCCGAAGGTGTATATCTCGTACTCGAGGTCCCCTGTCAGGAAGTCCTTGACCTCCACAACCGGGCGTGATAGGTCGGCCTCCTTGAGCCCCGTGGGTAGCTTCACGGTCATGCTCAGCTCGTATACCTTGGCTACCTGGCCCCGGTCTATGAAGATGACCGTGTCGATAATGCTTGGTATGACGCCGAGCTCCACCCTGCCGATGAACCTCTGTACAGCGTCTATAGGCGTGGTCGCGTGCATTACCCCCACCATTCCAATCCCTGCTAGGCGTAGGTCGACATAGAGCTTGAAGTCCTCGTCTCCACGGAGCTCGTCGAAGAACGTGTAGTCGGGCCGGGATAGGAGGAGTATGTCGTGGAGCTCGTCCTTCACGGCGAAGTTCTTGCTATACTGGATAACCTCGGCTGGGAGGCTCATGTCACGGGGACTCTCTATTGTCTTCACCACGCGTCCCTTGGACGCGTAGTACTCCGCAAGGGCCTGCGCGAAGGTGGTCTTACCCATACCCGGGGCACCCGCTATGAGGATGCCCTCGGCCTTCTCCTCGAGGCGCTTAACCAGCTTGGGGGGGAGCTCGTAATCGTCCAAGCTGAGCTTGACCAGGGGTCTGACAGCTGTTATCTCCCACCTACTGCTAAGAGGGGGCCTTGATATAACTATCCTGTAGCTGCCCAACTGAATGATCGTGCTCCCCGCCCGGTCTATCTCTATGAAGGAGTCCTCCCTCGCCCGGGCCGCCTCCACGAGCTCGTCCACGATCCTCTCAATCTCCAGCCTGGAGACGGGTTCCTTCCTTATCTGGACGAACCTCCAGTCCCCGGGCTTCCCCTTCTTTGCTATGGGCGGCACCTCCTCTATAAGGTGGACGCTCATGGTCTGTGGGTCAAAGAACTCCTCCAGGGTCAGCCTCCCCGTCTCCAGACCGCTTACGAAGATGGTCTCGATACCCATGGCCTGGGCAGCGAGGTGGGCGTTCCGGTCACTGGTTATGAGCACCCCGGCCTGGTCCCGGGCAAGCTCCCTGACTAGGTGGCTGAGCATGAGGGTGTCGAGCCGGTCGAGCTGGCGGGGCACCTCTCCCGAGAAGTGGACCATGATGCCCCGCTCCTCGGCCAGCTCGCTGAACCGCTTTATCTCCTCCAGGCCCGCGATCCCGGTGGCCTTTCCCTCCTGGGAGAGCTTCTCCAGGTATACGACCAGGGCCCGGTGGACGTATATGGTCGAATCACTCTCCAGCCGGCCCTGCCTCATCAGGCGGGAAACCAGGCCCTGGAGCACCGAGGAGAGATCGGGCACGTAGGCCCTTCTCGGCCCACTTATTTCAAGCAAGCTCATATCCATGCACACCGTTCCTGCATAGACTATGCCCTCGCCCTTGAATGACTATGTGTGTCCGGGGATTATTTATGAACCCCAGTCCCGCCCAGCCACGTTTTAACCCTCTCTCTACATAATAAACATGGAACGACAAGGGATTAAGGGGTGACACTCTTGAAGTGGGTGCTGGAGAATGGGCCTGCCTTCACCCTTCTCAGTGTGGAGCTTTCTCCGGGCGAGTCTATAGTAGCCGAGCCGGGAGCATACGTTATGCACAGGGGGAGCATAGGCGTTAAGACCAGTACAAGGGGAGGGGTGCTATCGGCCTTCGCCAGGAAGCTGGCAGGGGGCGAGAGCATATTCATGAACGAGATAACAGCTGGCCCTGGGGGAGCCCTCGTGAAGCTCGCACCCAGCACGCCCGGTGACATCACCTACATCAAGCTAGATGGCTCTATGCCTGTCTTCGTCCAGGACCGGAGCTTCCTGGCCATGCACGGCGACACGCGGCTGGGTGTCGCGTGGCGGGGGTTCAAGGGCTTGATAGCCGAGGGCGAGCTCATGTGGCTCAAGGCTGAGGGGGTCGGAGGAGTTTGGGTCAACAGCTTCGGCGCTATACAGGAGGTAGAGCTGGGCCCGGGCGAGGAGCTCACCGTTGACAACGGCCACATGGTCGCCATTGAGGGGGGTGTTCAGTGGAGGATTAGGAAACTGGGAGGTCTCAAGACACTGTTCTTCGGAGGAGAGGGGCTGGTCATGGAGCTCAAGGGCCCGGGCAAGGTATACATACAGACGAGGACCCTGCCCGGTTTCGCGGGAGTGCTACTCCCCTTCCTTAGGAGCGGATAACTGGGGGGCGAATAGCGTTTTTAACCGCCTCCCCCCATCCCTATACAAACGTCTTAAGCGTCCCTAGCCGGGAAGGTGCGAGTGTTGTCCCTTAAGGCACTCCTCGAGCTCACGCGTCCCATAAACTCGCTTATGGTGGGATTTGCCGTCGTAGTGGGGGCCCTTGTGGCCTCGGGCGACCCCCGTGTCCTTCTCGACAACGCGCGTAACCTGGCCCTGGGCTTCGCCACGGGGGCCCTCCTGTCGGCCAGCGCTATGGTCCTCAACGACATTATTGACAGGGATATTGATGCCCTGAACGAGCCTGGTCGCCCCATACCCAGTGGGAGGGTCAATACAAGGGCTGCGTGGGCACTGTTCGCTGCTCTGTCACTACTTGGGCTAGCGTGCTCTTACCTGGTTGGGTGGGAGGCACTCGTAGTGGCTCTGGCCGCGTACCTTGTGGGGGTTCTTTACAACGTATGGGGCAAGAAAACTGGTCTCCTGGGCAACCTAATGGTAAGCTACACTGTTATGACCCCCATCGTATACGGGGGGGTGCTTGTGGGAGAGCTTGGGGCCCGGGTCGCCATATTCGCTTCAATAATCTTCTTGGCGAACACTGGCAGAGAGGTGACCAAGGGCATAGTTGACATCTATGGCGACGGTGTTCGGGGCGTGAGGACGCTTGCAGTCACCAGGGGCCGCAGGGCCGCAGCCTACGCGGCTGTGGCCTTCTACCTCTCAGCCGTGGTGCTCTCCCTGGTGCCCTACCTTGCAGACATGGCTGGGCTAGTCTACTTGGCCCTGGTCCTTGTCGTTGACGTGGGGTTTGTTTACTACTCCTGGAAGCTTGCCAGGCACCCTGACAGGGAGGTTTCCCGAGTGGTGAAAAACCGGGTCCTTGTGCTCATGTTCTTGGGACTAATCGCCTTCGGCCTCAGCGGGGTCTAGCCTGCACGGATTAGCGAGGTATTATCATCAGGAACCACACGTTCCATTATTTTCGACACGGTTACCCCTGTTTAACCATAGGTTACCGAATAGTTTCGGTAAGGTGTCCCGCCTCTTTTATCCCCTTCCCCCCATACATAAGAATACTAGAGAAGGGCAGAAGCCCGCCTTAGTCCCCCCCCCCCCCAATCACGTTCACCGAGGCGGAGGACAATG
>JALWDA010000061.1 GCA_027014955.1 Desulfurococcales archaeon
GCTTAGAACCTCTTGTGGGCCCGGCTCCCTCTCGTATATCTGCCTCAGCTCTGCCCATGTTGCTCCGCAAATGTTAAGTTCCCCCATTATCCTGTCCATAGCTCTTACAGGGATCCTTAGGGCCTTGCCATTCACCATTGTGGAGGCTACCTTATACTCTAGGACGGGGCAGAGTAGTGCCTCGGCCTCCCTCCTGTTCCTTCTTTTTAGCTGGGCTATGGCGTTGGCATACTCTATTAGGCTTGCTGGGCTGGCATACCATGTGTATACCTCTGGGGTTTTCATTTCCTGGGCTATCCTATGTATGAGGCGGGCGTGCTGTTTGAACCATGTCTTGTCTAGGGCTTCTAGGAGTCTCTGCATGCTAACTAGCGCTTCGGGATCCCTCCTGATCCTATTGGTTAGTGTCCCCTCTATGGCCGCGGTTGGTATTAGAGGCAGCATGGTCCCGGTGTATATGCTTCTCATTATTGCGAGGAGATCCTTTATCTCATCCTCCCTCAGAAAGGCGCAGACTAGCGGGCGGTCGCGGTCTGGGAGGACCTTTAGGATCTTGAAGGCCCTTTCGTAGAACGCTCTCAGAGCTACTGTCTGGATGGTGCTAGGTGATGTGGACCCTGTTATCTGGCTATACGGAGTGTCTCTCAGGAGGGCGGAGGCGTCCTCCAGGGAGGGGCTTAGGCTTAGCTCCCTAAGCTGCTCTGGTGTGAGGAGGCCTGCTTTCAAGGTTCTCAGTTTTGGGACCGTCTTAGCATATCTTCCGGGGCCTGGCACCCCCCTTACACCTCTGCTAGTAGTTTTGTGATCTCGTTTAGTATGGTCTTAACTGCCTCCTCCATGTGGAGCTCCGCGTTCACCCTGACATCCCTGAGCCTCTCGTCCTTTTCTAGAGCGTACCTCTTTCTTAGCTCCTCTGTCTTCTCCTTGACCGTCCTCTCCAGCTCCTCTGTTAGCTCTTTGAGGAGTATCTTGATATCGTTCTCCAGCTCAAGTGCGAGTGAGTCTGCTCTCCTGATCAGTTCTCCAGCCCTAGCCTTCGCCCCGTCCGATAGCCTCGCCATGTCGTCGTCCAGTTTCAGGACGGCTTTGGTCAGCCTGTCTAGAGGGCTCTCTCCCGGCACCATCTTCACCCTCATCAACCGATGCGTTCGTGGCTGGCTTATATGTGTGCTGAGACGTCCTGGATTGGAGATCCTCTAGTCTAACGCCGACCCGTGCCTCCTCCTCTACGCCTAGGTAGTGTCTTGTGAGCTTCCTAACCGTCTCTTTTAGAGTGGTCATAACCTTGTACTCCCTCACCCCCAGCTCCTGCGCCACCTCAGACCACGTCTTACCCTGTAGGACTTTCGCCACGAGTATGTGCCTCTCCACTCTTGAGAGGCTGGG
>JALWDA010000062.1 GCA_027014955.1 Desulfurococcales archaeon
CGCTGTCCCTTTGCCACAGACAAGTGCATGACGGAGGAGCCCCCCCGTATAGGCGTAAGCCCCACCCACTATGCATACTGCCACTACGTTGACCAAGTCCCCTAGCATCAGACAAGGTACAAGCTATGCCCCCTCTCACACGCTTCAGCCGGGAAAGGGCCATAAGGGTCCAAAGAATAATCGCGGACAAGGTTCTCATAAAACCCCTGTCCCAGCCACGCGTGGTGGCGGCGGTAGACGTGGCTTATAGCAGGGCGACCGCCACCAGCCATGCCGCCGCCGTCGCCTACGACGTTAGGGCTGGGAAAATAGTGGCCCAGTCAACCGCGCAGGTACGTACGCCCCTTCCCTATATGCCCGGATTCCTCGCATTCAGGGAGCTCACGCCCATGCTGATAGCTCTGAGCCGCCTCGGGACACGCTACGACGTCATACTCGTGGACGGCCATGGTATATCCCACCCACGCGGGGCGGGCATAGCTACGCACCTGGGCGTTATAATGGACAGGCCCACCGTGGGAGTGGCCAAGAAGATACTCGTCGGCAGGTTGGTTAAGGAAGGGGACAGGATGCTGGTCTACCACGAGGGCCGCCCAGTGGCAATGGTGCACGACAGGCAGGGAAGGTGGAAGCCCCTCTACGTTAGCCCCGGCCACCGCTCTGACCTCGAATCAGCATACAGGCTAGTGGACATGCTCAGAACAACCCCCGGCCTCCCCACCCCCTTGAAGGAGGCCGACAAGCTCAGCAAAGCCCTCAAGAAGGCAACCAGAGGCAGGGAAGAGGCCCCGAGAAACGCTAAACTATTTTGACAACTCCCTTCTTCACAAGCGAGTTAAGAATCCTAACAACTCTGCGCTCCCCTACAAAACTAGTGTCAAACCCCTCCTCCTCAAGCCTCTTCTTAACAAGCTCATAGAGCTCAGGAAGACCCGCCTCGAACAACACGCCTCCCGTAACCTGCATAATGGCCTCGGCTATGTCCTGGTTGCTCGGGAACCTCCTCTTACCACGACCCCTGGAGAACTCCCTCCTCAAGAACTCCTCCTCATATCTAAGGACATCCTCTAGCACATCCCTCGGCACACTATCCAGGTAATCAACCATCTCACGCACACTCTTACCACTCATCTCCCCATCAATCTGGCGAAAAGCCTCCTCACTCGAATCACCAGACAACCCAACCCCCTCCGACACTCAACCAGACACCACTAGAACACCCACCACAATATAAGCCCACCGACGAAACAAACGCCACAATCCTTATAACCCCAACATCACCCACACACATACACGCATAGAGATAAGAAGCCGCGGTAGTATAGCCTGGCCTAGTATGCGGGCCTGTCGAGCCCGTGACCCGGGTTCAAATCCCGGCCGCGGCGCCAAATTCTTTCCCTGTGTTATTAAAAATGGCAATTTAGGGTAAAGGAGATTCTTATAGCTAGCTAATAAGTTAAAACTTTACTGGTTCATTCTAGCCTCTATGGTAAACACGATATAGAGAATCGGGGCCAAGTTGTAATACCATGGTATATGTTCGGTACGACCTATTAAACCATGTTAAAGAGTTTTATGACAAGTTCCCTTCCTACTGTTATGGTCTCAAAATACTTCCTTGGAAGAGATCGTTCTTTGAGAAATTAGTTTGGTGAACCTCAAAGAGACTTCTATACAATTATAGCAAGAACACAATCTAGTGAAAGTAGCTTGATAATAGATTATGTCTCGCACGAGATAGACTATGCTATGCAATATTATGGAGATGCGTTGTTTCTTCCCGTTTGCGTGGAAAGACTTTTTCTCAAAGTACCATATAGGCGGGGCGGAACCTACAGTAGTGGGCCGAAAGTGGGTTATTAGTGGTTTTTCTATATTTCAAAAAAGATTAGGATATAGAAACCTTTGTCTTTTTATCTTTTCAGAATAGCTGCTATGGCTATTATTGCGATTAGTGCGGCTGCTATTAGAAGCGTGTTGTTTCCGAGAATGTTCCCAGTTTCGGGAGTTTGCTTCTCTTTCTCTTCTTCGGGCTCTTTGGGCGTCACTTGTTCTTCTCCTGCTTGCTCTGCTGGTTTTGTTGCCTGTGTCTCTCTAGGGGTTTCCTCAGTCTCTTGCTTTACTTCTCCCTCTTTGGTCTGGGTTATTGTTTCCTGTTTAGTTTCTTGTGTTGTTTCTACTTGTTCTTTGGTGGTCTTCTCCTTGGTTTCTGTTCCCGTTTGCGTCATTGGGGGTACCTGTGTTGGGCTTTCTGCCTCGCGGTATTCGCTGGTTTCTGTGGAGGGCTTGGGCAGGCTACCCTCTATGGTTACCTGGTATGTCTGGTTGGTGGGTGCTTTCTCTATTACCAGCTTGCCGGGCTGGGACTTGGTCACGTACTTGTCGAGCGGCGGCATGGGCTTGAGCTTCACGTTCTCGAGGGGCTTGTCGAGCGCTATCACGGCCCTGTCTATGACCTCTCCTTTCTGGGTGGGGTCTCCCTTGAGGAGCTCGTTTAGCACCATGAGTGCCCCCTCGTAGCCGGGGGTCCTGCTGGTGGGCGCCAGGTAGATTTGGTTTATCTCGATGACTATGGACCCCTTGGCCCCGTCTCCGCTTATCTTTATGGAGACGTCTATGGGCTTCTCGGCTATGGTTATGTTGGGTGTTATGGGGAGGGTCTGTGAGCTAACTTCGAGGGGGACCTCTACGGGTGATATGGAGGCGGGAGCGGTCTGGGCCATGCCCGCCTTTCCGAGGAGGTCTATATACTCGAGGTAAGCGTCCAGCCAGGCCTTGGTGGCCCTGGCCTCGATGTCCACGTTGTAGGTTATCTTCTGGGGCTCTACTCTGAGGCTTATGTCGAAGCTTGCCTCAGCTTTTTCCTTAATGAGAACGTCCATGAGTTCTTGGAGACGTATTCCAAGCTTCTCTATGTCCTCCTGCTTAACCCCGGCGTTATAGAGCGTGGCCTTGTACCATGTCACGTACTCGTTATAGTCCATCACAATAACCATCCTGATGCTCCCTGAGACACCCTCACTGGTAATACTGAGTCCCTGGAGGTCCAACTCCTCGAACCGTATGAAGGTCATACCAGTCTGGGCAAGCTGCATGTTGACAAGCCCTGCGTTAACCATGCCAAGCATTCCCCTAACCTGGTTAGCCACCTCAGGGTCTATCGGAACCCTAAGGTCCATGTTAGCCTCAACCGTGGTCCTGAAGGCCTTCTCCTTGCCCTCCACCGGCTCGCTTGAAGCCCTCAGCACCACGACGCCGTCCAACGTGCTATTCCCCAGAACGACCTCACCAAGCTCGACCCTGACCTCGAAGTCTCCAGTAGTCATGCTACCTTGGCCCTTAACCGTGACTTCTACCAGCTTCAGGTTCAACTTTTTCAAAAGCTCGAACGCTCCAGACCCTTTCACCTCGAGAGAAAAGCCCTCAGAACCGTCAACTTGGGCGGGCTGGGCCTTTATTGATAGGTCCCCCTCCCCGCGTGCGTTGAAGTTGTCCAGCGGTATCTTTGTTACGCCCCTTATCAGGAGGGTTCCGTCACCGTTGAGTATGAGCTCCAGGTCCTCCTGGAACTGCTGGGCCATGGCGGTGAGGGGAGACACCACTAGTGCTAACAGAAACAGTGCTAGGATGCCCATCCTAGCTGCTTCTCGTGCGCCCATGTTCCTTTTATATATCAACTGGCTAGGCATTACGCTATACACCTGATAGACACTCTTGCATAGGGATACATAAATCTCCTACATCAATAGGGTCCCTAGGGACCAACCTGTTGCGTAGAGTAATAGTCAGTATAACCGGATATAACACTATCCCCTCGAACAACAGCCAACGACGCCAAGCGGTGCGAATAAAGACTATACTGTCACATCCGAGCCACGAGAACCACATCCGAGCCAAGAAACTCCACATGCCACTGCGAGGCAAAACCCTCCTCCACGAGCCTCCTTCCCAAGGCCCTGAGGAACCGGGCCTCCCTCCGGGTTATATCATCCCCACCTACCAGGCTCCTACAAGGCTCACTCACGACAACGCCCCTCACAGGTAATCTTGAGAGCCAGTCAACTGGGTCGATGCCACGCGTCCTGACAAGCACCCTAAGCACCCGAAGAACAAGGCCGAGCCCCGGAAGAGGAGCTCCTTGACTACCAATGAGCTCTGCCAGTCCTGGGGAGGCCAAGTCCTCCCTCAGGATTACCAGCTCCACATCTGGGAGACCCCGGGAAAATTCCCAGAGCTTCTCCACAGCAAGCGTATCCCTTTCCACCGCTATATAGTACCTGGGGCGACAGGGCCACAAGGGCAGGGTTAGGGGGAAGAGCCCAGATCCCAGGTCTATGACCGTCTCTGTTCCAAGAACTTCCATTTGACCGCATATTATACGGGCCAGCTCCTCCAAGTCTTCCCTGCTCCTCTCCTGGAGCGGGACCTCAACCCCCGCTGGGCGGAACCTCCTTAATGTATAATAGGCCCGCTTTCTGACCTCCTTAACAGCCTCCCTCCACGCCCGTGTCCTCCTGTCAATTGGGGCCCGGGGGTCTATCCCATACTTCTCAAGAATGGGTGCAACTACATCTTCAGGGAACCTGGGCTCCAGGTCTATGATCCTCTCTAGGCGCCTACCGAGGATCTCCCTTGTCAGCCTCTCCAGTTCCCGCGTGCCCAACACTGTCCCCTTTCCTAATGTTGGGGATGCTCGTGTTTTTTACATTATGTAAAATTTGTCACTATTATTCACTAGAATAATTACAGGAATAAGTAATTTTAATGTTATTTTTCTAATGTTTCTGGGGAAAGTATTATTTTTTTATTCAATGAAAACCTGGGGTTCCGTAAAACATGCAGCCAGGTGAAATTTCGTGGACATAAACCGGATACTTGAGGCAATCAGGGAAAAACAGGTTAGATGGATAAGCCTACACCTGACAGACCTCTTCGGAACCCTACACCAGGCAACCGTCAGCGCGTGGCAGTTCGACGAGAAAAGCGCCCAGCGGGGCTTCGGGAAGCTCGACGGAAGCAGCGTTAAAGGATTTAAGGACATAAGCGAGAGCGACCTTGTACTCAAACCCGTGCTCGACACCTTCGCCATAACCCCCTTCTCCGAGAAAACAGCCAGGTTCATATGCCAGATATACGACACGGGTGGGAAGACCAGGTATGAGAGAGACCCCCGCTATATCGCTGAGAAGGCAGAGAAGGTGCTAGCAGAGGAGGGCTTCTCCGCCCTCATGGGGGCCGAGCCCGAGTTCTACTTCTTCCGACGCATGGAGAGCTGGATAGGAAACGCTAGCACAGGGTACAGCATAGAGGTCGAGGAGGCAGGGTTTGACTACAAGGTCAACCAGGGGATAAGCCCCAAGGAGGGCTACTACCCCGCACCACCTATAGATAAAACCGAGGCCCTGAGGAGAAGAACAGCAGAGATACTCGAGGACTACTTCGGGGTAAAGGTCGAGTCACACCACCACGAGGTGGGTGCAGCTGGCCAGGCGGAGATAAACACGCGCGCCGCCAGCCCGGTCAGGCTAGCGGATAACATACAGACTCTCAAGTACGTTGCCCGCAACGTCGCCCAAGAGGCAGGGTACATAGCCACCTTCCTCCCCAAGCCAATATACGCTGACAACGGCAGCGGGATGCACGTCCACGCAAGCCTATGGAAGGGGGACGAAAACACGTTCTACGACAAGTCGGACGACTATGCTGAGGTAAGCCAGACGGCGAGGTACTTCATAGGAGGACTCATAGAGCACGGTCGAAGCCTCTCCGCCATAGTCAGTCCAACAGTGAACAGCTACAAGAGACTAGTACCAGGCTACGAGGCGCCAATATACCTCGCGTGGAGCAAGAGCAACCGCAGCGCAGCTGTCAGGGTCCCGGTATACCACAAGGGTGATGTCAAGGGGAAGAGGATAGAATACAGGCCCCCAGACCCGAGTGCCAACCCCTACTTGGCCTTCTCCGCAATCGTGCTCGCGGGTCTAGATGGCATAAAGAAGAAGATAGACCCCGGGGACCCGATAGACACGAATATATACAAGTTGGGCGAGCAGAAGCGCAGAGAGCTGGGCATAAAGCAGCTGCCCGCCACACTACTCGAGGCTATCCAGGAGCTTGAGAGCGACAACGAGTACCTGAAACCAGCTTTCACAAGCGACGTGATAGAGGGCTATATTGAGATGAAGAAGAACGAGTGGACCCAGATAGAGTACAGGGTCTCACCAGCTGAGATACACTTCTACTCAGGAGTCTAGACCCTAGCACGTGTTTTTATCCCAAATATAACAAAACTAGCCCTTCATTCTCTCCAAATTCCCCAAGTATCAAGATACTAGTATTGCGTTATTCTACGTATAGCCCCAGCCTGTTCGATGGGCCTATATGGGGAATAGCACTTCTATAGCATTCTCCACCTGGACTCCTTGGAGCTGTAGTAAAGAAGCCCCCTCCTGTATAGCTCGTTAAACAGCTTGCCTGCTCTCCCGAAAAGCTCCACGCATGCAACGGGGTCCCGCTCCTCCACTGTCTCGAGCTTCTCCCGGAACTCCCTGTAAACACTCGGGTGTACGATAAGTGTATCGCCCTCCACCTCCAACACTACTCCCCCCATCTGCTCAAGCCTCTTAAGGACACGTCCAAGCTCGTCAGGGTTTCCCCTGCTCAGGTCCTTGACCAACGATACGTAGCCCTTAGCATTGAGCGCGTCCAAGGCTTTCTGAAACAGGCTCGGGGGCCTACCCCGCTCCTCCTTCTCCTCCGCCCTCCTCTGCCTCCCACTTGCGTGTCTTCTCCTCAACTCCTGTAATTCTTCCTCCAGCTTCTCAACCCTCTCTTCCAACCTGGCCACCCTCTCAACTAGCTCGGCCAGGACCTCCCCAGGAACCAGAGCCAGCCTGCTGCTTTCCTCCTCTTCTCCCCCTTTCTCATTCTTTCCAAGGAACTCGTCAAGAGTGGGAGCCAAAACGTTATACCTCCTGGCCCCTGTAGGGCACCTTGACAGCCTTCCCGTAACCCGTGTATATGATGCTGTCGGGCTCCAGGGCCTGCAGAATCTCTCTCCTATGGGTACTCGCCACGAGAGTTATCCCCAGTTTTCTTACGAGTATGCCAAGTTTACGAGCCACCCGCATGGCAGTAAGGGGGTCCAGATGGGCAAGGAACTCGTCGATAAGGAGAAGGTTAGGCCTCTCCGCGAGTATACTGGCCAGCTTGGCCCTCTCTTTCTGGCCTGTTGACAACTGGTCAAACCGGGCCCTGTACATAACTGCGTCGCTGAGCCCCACGGCGTTCAGTAGCTCAAGCGAAGAGTAGACATCACCGAGCTTCTCCAGCATGTGTTCAAGGAGCGTCTCGTTCCCGAACATCGGTTCAGCCTCTCCCGGTATGAGGGCTGAGGCCTTCGTGTTTGGGGGAAGGCTTATCCTCCCCTTATCGGGCTTTGCATCAACCGCGCCCGTCGAACCATATATGAGCCTGAGCAGGGTTGTCTTGCCAGCACCGCTTATGCCCACCAGCACCACGACCTCACGGGGCCCTATCTCGAAGCTGGCGTCCTCAAGCACCATCTTTGTTATAGTCCTCTTCTCAACGCCGAATGCCCTAAGCACCTCCTGGACTAGGGTGGGAAGCCCCTCCAGGTCAAGCGTGCTCTCATAGTGCTTGGTGAGGCCCTCAACTCTAATCGGGCCTTCAAGGGGCTCTATCTCCGGGAGATGGGGCCGGTAGAGCCTCCCACCGTGGAGCCGGGCGTGGGGGTCGTTTTCTAGGAAGAACCTTATCTTCTCCTCCGCCTCCCCGTCAAGGGAGTAGAAGAGCACGGGCCTCCCGCTGGCCGTGTCCCATAGGTATTTGAAGCCGACCTTCTC
The DNA here is from genome assembly GCA_027014955.1 of Desulfurococcales archaeon. Lineage (GTDB taxonomy): Archaea > Thermoproteota > Thermoprotei_A > Sulfolobales > Fervidicoccaceae > JALTXS01. The sequence goes on from JALWDA010000062.1 coordinate 7,866, forward strand.
GAAGAAGGGGTTGAAGCGGGCCATCTGGGCTATTGTTTCAACCACTTTTTTCTTCCGCTTCATCTCCGGCACACGCGCGTCCCTTATCCACTCAAGGGCCGCCTTGACGCTGAGAACTCCCAGACCGTCGCCCCTGTAGTCGGGGTGCACTACTACCCGGGCTATCCTGGCTGCTAGGTTGTCAACGCGGGATAGCAGTGCCCTGTAGTTCTCCTCACCCACGAGAGCCCTAGCAATGCTCCTAGAGTGGTAGCGTTTGAGTATCTCTCGGTACTTACGGAAAAGCTGTATTTTCTGCTCCTTCTCTATGGGCCAGAAGGTGGGGTGGAACCAATCCGTACCGAACACCTTCTCCCTTATCATGGGCTCTATCTCAACCTTCCCGTCGACCTCGACCCGCCTACTCATGAGGGGTATGGGGGTATCCACTCGGACATAGGCCACATACCTAGGCTCATAATCCTTCCGGGTGACGAGCTCTAATACCATAAATCTGCTGCTCGGCAGGCTTCCCCTTATCTCCTGGAGGACCATTGGAGTTCCATCGTTTGGGCACTGGGGCCTGGTGTTAGCCTCCTCATAATGTCCGCAGACAGGGCATTTCCATATCCCCACCTTCTCCTCCTTACTAGCATAGTGGTACTGTTCTAGTGTGAGGATGTTCTCATAGTCCTCCTGGGTGACGGCCTCACGGGCGACAACTGTGTACTCATAACTTGCTCTACCCGACCAGCTCTTCCTGGTCATTGAGTACCTTTTGGACCAGGAGGGCCATACCCTGACCCTCGACTCCGCCTCCCTGCCACCAACCATACGGTCTAGGGTATATGAGTCTCGGGGAAAGAAAAGGGTCCTAGAATCGACCTCGACTGGGGTTGTGCTAGGCGTTATGAGCACGGTCTCGCCCGGAACAAGCCATCGCGCGATATTTCCGGGCATGTCCAAGAGTATCCTCTTACCCCCCTTGTCCACCTGTAGGAGCCCCCTCCACCTGTACCCCGTGGGGTATTCCCTGACCCCGGATACTCTTGCCGTAAAGGGTATTCCCGGGACTATCTTTGGCAACGCGTTCCTCCTCCCTCCAGACACAATGACCGATAAACGGGTGACACTTTATTCTAGACCAGCCCTGTCATATAACATTGTTTCACCAACGCACGACCACCTGTAGTAAAACAGGCTCATAGTAACAATGTCGGCAACCGAGCCCAGAGACCCCCCTACAGCCTCCAAGCGTCCCTCCGAGCACGCCCTAATATCCTCCAACATTCGCTCCAACCCCCTCCTCCTAAAGCTCAGGTAATCACTCCCCAGCCTAGCACAAGCCCTCCTGTAGAGCCAGTCAACATCCCCACTCCCCGGTACACGACACCCGATTCTATGCCTGAGCACGGTGGCCAGCCCCCTGGACACCCTCCACCCTTCCCTGACCTCGCCCAAAACAGGGTCAAATGCCGTGACGATGCGACTTGCATCCCACAGGCTATAACGGGTTTCACCGGGAAAGGGCTCCCACAGGTCTGGGAAAGCCCAGCATCTCATTCTACCCGAGTAACGGGGAAACACCCTTCTAAGCCCGCGTAGGAAGGAATCCATGGAAAACGACATAGCCTCTCTCAAGGCAATCTCCGAGAGCCTAGCTGGTCCTATATCCTCGTCGGAGCTGGTGCGAGACAGGGGTGCTACATGGAGGGACAACATGAGCATGGAGCCCAAAGAGAGGTTCGTCCTATACACGTGCATCATGTGGTCGACCAGGGTCTCGAACAAATCATTTGAGACGCACCCGGGATGCTTGCAGGAGAGCATCGTGATAAATGCTATCTCGTGGGCCAGTGACACGTAGTCGGGCAACCGCTTGTCAGCATGGTCCCTGAGGCGACTGACCGTGCCTGCACCCCTCCAGGAAAGGGGCTCTAGGGCGACCGCCCAGGCCGCTGAATGCACAGCCCTAAGGAAGGGCCATGATAACCTCATATGTCTAGCTTCTCCTCTAATGACCTACACCTCCTCAGAGCCTTCCTCACGTGGTCCAAAACCTCCTCTTTCAGGCCCCCGAACATGGCGTTGTTAGCATGCCTTTTCAGGAAATCCAAGGAGTGCTTAATCTGACATGAAAGTCCCTCCTCCCAAGAAGGGTTCCCGCAGGCGATGTCAATTCTAGACAGAGCCACAAGGAGCTCGATGAGCAAGGAGGTTACCCGTGAGAGTGGTGACACCATGGACGGCCTGACAAGGGCCTGGAAAGGCCTTAGGTTTAGAACCAGGTATCCCTCTTTCCTCTCATAATCACGAACCCTAACTTGTAGCACCATATAGGAGCCTTCGACAACGAGAAAACCACTAATCCATAATGTCCTCGCCCTTCCCTTGAATATCCTCCATAAAATAACCGGGTCGGCCACCGCGTTGAGGAAAAGCTCAGACCCCTCGCCTTTCTCTAACAAGTATCCGTAGAGAGCCCTGCCTTCATAGACCCGAGCACGTAAGACCCCCCCCTCTAGGGGATAAACTCCCAGAAAGCCCCCCGGGGCCCCCCAGTCAGGCACAGCTACGATGGTCTCCAAAGGAGAGTCCCTGAAGACCCTCCATAGCGTAGTAGAATCCGGGTCAATGTGCACCCATTCATCGTTAAGGCGTTGAACACTCATGAAGTTCACCCGGCCAAGGCCACTCCATGGCTCTTATCAGTAAGTGTCAGCTGAAGCCTTGGCTCACCAACGTAGCCCGCCCGTACAATCTCTAGTCTTCCCCACGCCTTTATCCTATCCCCGGGGAAAAGCAGCTCACAGAACCTGCCCCGTGGGCTGGTTAGGGAAAGCCTCCCCCCGGGTACACCATCAACGCTGAGCTCGTAGGTGCAGGGGAACACATGTCCCCTGGAATTGTCCACAACCGTCCCCTCTAGGACTCGCTCGCCCAGATAGTAAACCGTGTCTCTACAAATGGAGTACTCCTCAGGCAAGAGGGGGACCAGCCTTATGTATACATCCAAACCCCTCCACATGCCCTGTAGGACCTTGGAGCTCTCCCTATGGTGGAGAACCCCCTGCAACGACCACCCTCCCCTCTGGTCTATTAGCCTCCTACTAGCATTCCCCATGTAGGGTTCAAGCAGAGGGTTCTCCTTAAGATGGTGGTAAAACTCGTCAACACGCGGGCCATAAACAACCAGGTCTATGTCACCTCTCCCCGGCTTACCCGAGGACGCCCACCTGTAAAGCCTCGAGCCCGTGACCCCAATAGTGTCAACACCCGTTGTACTTGTAAGGATTTTAACAAGACCACAGGCAACATCGTCATCTGATGAAGCGCAATACTCCAGGGGGTTGGCAAAAGCCTGAATCTCATCTATACGCAGGAGGGGCACATCCCTTCCATAGCACATCGAATACATAACAACATCCCCAGAGAATCTTCTTGCCACACTCACCAGATCTGCTGGCTCCTTAACCACAACATCCAACGCGGGATAGCGTGGCATCGCAAGCAACCTTCCCCGGGGATGGGACAATCCCCTGACCATCCAAAACACCCCTTCGAATGCCACTAGGCATCCCTCAACGAAACAAGCCATGCTGCACACCCTCCTACTATTTAGGGGCTTCTAGCTATACCCTCTAATGGACTCTACCGTCCTGCCTTCTGGGGAACCTGGTGCTGATACCATGGATGAGAACAGAGGTTCTACGCCTCACGGGCCATCGCCTATGAGGGCATCCAAGTTTCTCATGTACGCTGCTCTTATTATAGGAGTCTACATGGGTGTTAAGATATCTGTCATAGCACCATACCTTAAGGGCCTCGGCTACACTGCTTCTCAGTACGGCCTGTTCGCGGCAATATCGGTCTCCACATCTACAGTGTTCACCCTAGTCTCGGGCTACATGTCAGACAGGATTGGAAGCAGGTCCACCCTAGTCCTCGGGGGCCTGATGGCCTCCCTGGCACCTCCCCTATACTACCTGGGAGGCAGCGTGCATCTGGCCGCCGCATTCGCAGTCGATGGTGCAGCGGGTGGCCTAATTTGGACCTCGCAGAACGTCTTGGTATCTAGGAGCGTCAGGGAAGAGCGGCTCCACATAGTGTATGGGGACCTCATGGCGCTTAGCCTCGTAGGCCATGTGCTGGGAAGTGCCCTTGGCTGGGCCCCAGTCATGTACTCTAGGGCACTCGACGTGCCCATATTAGAGGCCTACAGGGCAGCGCTTTTGTCCCTAACACTGCTACCCCTCATAGGCATTCCCTTGGTTTTGAAGGTACCCGAGCGTAGGCCCGAGCATGGGGCAAGGAAGCCCAGTCTAAGCATACTCAGGGAGAAACCATGGCTAGCAGGATTCCTCATATACAACGCGGTGATAGGCCTGGGGGCCGCCATGTCTGTCCATAATATAGACTACTATTTTGCCCTCAAGTACCACTCCACGAGCGGCGGCCTGGGGACAATGTTTGCGGTGCAGAGCATAATAATGGCCATAGCCGCCACACGTCTCCCTCGGGCATCAGACAAGCTGGGGCTCATAGGAACATTCCTAGCCTTCACTAGCCCCAGTATACCACTGCTCATACTCATGACACTGACTGACAATTACCTCCTAGCCGCGGCACTATACATCATAAGAGCTGTCCTTATGAATGCGGGCTACCCCCTTCTAGACGCATTCATTATGAAGAGGGTACCGGTGGGGGAAAGGGGTATGGCGAGCGCCCTGCTTAACCTAGCTTGGAACGTCCCAGCCAGTGCAGGCCGGGCAATTGGCGGGTGGCTTATGGATATTAACGTGGAGCTTCCCCTGAGGATAACAGCGGTGCTATACACAGTGGCCCTGGCGGGGCTCTACTACATGTCAAGGTCAAGGGGATGGCTGGGAGAGGGAAGGGCTCTTAATGGCTCCCAGGCTTCTTAGGGCATCCCAGAGCCCATAGGGGGTGTCTATATGGGTTTAAGCATTGTCTCAATAGTTTACAGTACAGGTGACCCCGCCGGTGCTGGTATGGCGAGAGAGCTGATGAGGATGGGTACACCCAGCCTCGAGGGCGTATCGCTAAGAGGCTTCCCTGAGAGCGTCCTGGAGTTCGAGTTCCTAGACGAACGGGCCCCTGGGGAACAATATATAGTGCTATCCAAGCATCGTAGCAGTTCAGGCCAGCCTTCGCTCACGGTACACCACACGGGCAACCCGACGCGGAGGGCCGAGGCAGGGGGAGATCCACTGACCCTATCCATAGCACACGCGCGTCTCGCGGGCCATATTCTGAGGCTGATAAAACGCGAAGTGGAGGAGCATGGAGGCCTGGGCGAAATAGACGTCACCTACGAGGCAACCCACCACGGGCCGACCGGAGTGACAAGACCCCTTGTCTTCGTAGAGATTGGAAGCACGCATAAGCAATGGGAGGACCCTGTTCTCCACAGGCTCATGGCTAGGGTGATTCACGAGGCAGTGGAGGACCTTATAAGCGGGAGTCTTCCTACCTGCACTACAGCGGCGGGTTTCGGGGGAAGCCATTACCCCGAGAGATTCACACGTATGGCCATTGAGAATAAGGCTTGTTTCGGGCATATTATACCCAAGTACGCCATAAGGGAGGGTATAGACGAGAACGTTGTCAGGCAGGCTATTCTAAAGAACAGCGAGCCGGTAAAGAAGGTGTTCATGGAGAAGAAGGCAGGCCCCGCCCCTGCTAGGAGGGTCATAGAGAAGACTTCCCTTGACTTGGGTGTGGAGCTAGTGAAGATATAACCCTTCCAGCGAGCAGTGTGTCTAATAGCTACCTATGAGCGTGAGAGTTTTCTCAACTCCTGGTAGCATGCGCAACTGGGATACGAGCTTATCGATGGCCCTTATGCTCCTCGCCTCGACTATGACTATAAGGTCGTACTCGCCGAAGACAGGCTTAACGTCAACCCACACCTCCCCCTCCATGGCCTGCCCCAGCTTCTCAATCTCGTCCTTAATGGGGTGCTCACGCCCCACCTTTGTCACGACAAGTATGTAGGCGGTTATGTTCTCGCTCTCCACCAAAGCAGTCCCCTCCACGCATTGGGGGAACATGAAAGAGTGGGCCAGACCCGACTAAAACACTTTCGCCATCCTCGACACGCTTAAAACCCCACCAACCATCACAATAATAATGGCACCCCAGAGCCGGAGCCGCCGTAGCTCAGCCGGTAGAGCGCCGGCCTCGTACGGGCATCCCCAGATACGCAATGGGTCGGGCATCCTAGCCCGGGAGAGCCGGTGGCCGCGGGTTCGAATCCCGCCGGCGGCTCCACATCATGGCCTTCTCAGGCTTTACCCTCCTCTCTGGAAAAAACACCGCTTCTTGCCACCTTCTTGGTATGATGCAGTAGTTACTTGACAGTGACCCCCAACGACACGGCTGCCATGGCCCTCGCGTTGTCAACTAGGACCCTTAGAAGCTCCAAGCTCCCCACGGGGAACTCGTATGAGAAGTTCTTCAGAAAAACACTTGGGCCTCTCCAGGTCATCACGCTGATTTTGACTCCGCTGCATTGTCTCCTCTTCTTGAAAACCCTATCAATCAGGCGTTCCAGCATGTGCGATGGGGCTTTTCTGAACAGGTTGCCCGAATCCTTGCACACAACAGTGATTTCCTGTGGGCTTTGAGGAGGTGTCAGGAAGGCAGAGTACTTGCTCCTCAGAAGCCAAGCACGGTCTGGTATGAAGTAAACCCTTCCAAAAGGCGTGTAAATGTAAGATACCATGCCATGTGACTGCAACCATCTTAGATGAGGCTTCAGCTTCGCGATGGGGGTCGAAAGCGCTCTCGCGAGCACTTCTTCGGGTAGAGGCTCCCTTTCCAGTATTTCTAGAATCCTCCTCTTACGGCTGAGCTCTAGGAGATGGCTAATTGTTTCCTCGTCGATGCTCATATCAATGCCAGCTGCACGTGCAGCGACAACGCCGTCGAGGAGGCTGTCAACGTCAACAGTCTCAGGCGTCACTATGAAAACGGCCCACTTAGGACCCCCCCTCACGTCCCTTGCCCGGAGAAGCCTCCCAACGCGCTGCACAAGCCTCAGGGGACTAGCAGTGTTGCTCCACACTATCAGGAGGTCGGCCTCTGGCAGGTCTATCCCCTCCTCCCCCGCGCTTGTGGACACAATAACGCGGGTCCGGGGGTCCCTCGCCTGGTCAAGAGACTGCTTTGGGGCCTTCCTCCTCCCCAGCAAGAGCGTCGTCTCGAAACCCCGGGATGATAAGAGTTGGGCTATCCTCATGGCTATAACAATCCTGTCTATGAAGACTATTGCCTTCGTGAAGAGGTCATGGTCCTCAAGGATGCGCTCAAGGCTATCCCACTTGTGGGCTGGCCTTATGCTGGGCGACCACACTAGCTCCCCCAGAGGTTCCACAAGCTCCCGAAGGCGGTGGGAATTGGACACACTCTCCCTAAGCGCGTCTACCCCATCCCTGGCCATCCACCTAAGCGCCATTCCTAGCAACATTCTACTAGTACCGTTGGCCTGCTCCCAAAGCTTCTCCAACCCCTTGTAGAGACGCTCCTCAACCGGGTTAAGAGGCGCTTCGTAGACCTCTCCTATCCACTCGGGGATATAGGGCCTCAGGTTTGGATGGTCCCAGCCCCAGCACCTAATGTCACCGATCCATCCCTCGATCTGGGAGGCCCTCGAACGGGGGATGAAAGCGGAGAGCCCCAGCCTGTACTCGATGTGCCCCAGGTGCTTCACGGCTTCTACATAGGCGTCCTTCCCCGTAGTATGATGGCATTCATCCACTACGAGCGCACTAAAGGAAGCTGGGTCCACGCGACCCTCTTTAAACAAATGAACTACAATCTCGGGTGTCGCCACTATTATCCGTGCTCTCTGCGCCCTCTCACGCAGTACTCGGGGGAGGCTGCCGTGCAGGGGCGCGGCGTCCAGACCCATACGCTCTCTGAAAAACCTTGCCACCTGCTCAACGAGGAACCTAGTAGGCTCAAGGACCAGTACGCGCTCAGACGCCCCCCGAGGCAGCCCCCTTATCCACAGCCCGGCTACTAGTGTCTTGCCCGTGCCCGTCGGCATGCAGACTGTGGCCCTTCGCCTCGAGAGGGCCCAACGGGCTGCTTCGAGCTGATACGCTCGGGGTCTCAGACCACTGCCCATGTGGCGTCCGCCTGATGGTCAGACCAGGTGCTTGACAGTCTCCTTCATCACCGTTGAGAACAACTCCACCGTGTCCCTGTACTTTGTCTCCATCGGACCCGTGTATATTAGATGGGCCCTGACCTCAGGCCTCTTTCCACGCACCTCCTCTACAAGGAACCTTGCGAGAGCCCTAGCCAGGGGCTCTAGCCTGGGATAGCCCATGCCGAGTGGAACCCTCTTTTTCAGGACTCTCCTACCACCAAGTACGAATGCGACCACTTGGCTGAACCTGAGGCTCAGGAAACCCCCGCCCAGCTCGAGCGCCTTCTCTAGGATCTTCCACCAGAATGACTCATCAGCTCTCCTGTCGGCTTCCTCGAAGTCACCATTGTCCCCCGCCCCTGTCTCCAGCATCCAGGCGTTCTCCAGCTGTACAGAGACTATAACCCGCTCCTCTCCCACGGACTCCCTAAGAGCCCTTATCTCGTCCCATAGCCCCAGCATACGGGGGGTATAGGGTACCTCCACACTTACCACAGCTTTCTCATTCAGGCTCTCTGTGAGCTTCTTTAGAAACGCAGTGGCGTTCTCGAGGTCCCTCTCATCCATAAAGGCCCTCCAGCCGAGGTGGAGGTTGTATATCTCCGCGCCCGCCTTCACAGCCCTCTCTGCACCTGCTATGAGCCCCCTCCAGCTTGACTCCATTATACCCTTGCTAGTCGACACCACGTTATAATAGGGAGCATGGGCTGTAACTGTGGTGAAGGCTTTCCTTGCCTGTTCTCTGTAGGACTCGTAGTATTCATCGCTCCTCCTGCGCGAGAGGTCCCTTGGAGGTATTTCGGTGAGCTTCATGCCGAGACTCGCGGCGACGCCCAGCTTGGACAAGACGTTATACGTGCCCCAGTCGAACAGTATCATTAATGTCACCCATCTTATTACCCTCTTTTAAGAATGGGATGCGACGATAGCCAAGTATGGTAGAGGTTTACATTGTTATATTATTAGGTGTATGGTAGTGTAAAAGTGTGTTGCTGTGAAGAATACTAGGAGGACCTAGTCAAGCGCAGGCCCCTAAAGAACTGGGCGAAGCTCACTGCAAACGCCCCGATGTTAAGAACAAGGAAGAGGGGGTCATCGATTAGGTAGGAGTATATTATGAGGAAGAGGCTCCCCAGAGCGTAGAGCCCGCTCAACCTAACAGGAGGCACAGTCCTTATCGAGACCGCCCATCCCAGTATTATGAAAACCAGGCCGGCCACGCCCACCATCGTAACGCCGTCTGGCATAAGGTCCACCTAATCTTCTACTAACCATGGATTCATAAGTCGCCCGAGCAGAGCTAATATCTGTAAGCCCGGGATGATACCATGGCCAGATGCGACGTCTGCAGAGCAAGAGAAGCACGGGTCTACCAGGCGCATACCGGGAGAAGGCTCTGTGACCGATGCTTCATTGAGGACATCAAGAACAGGATTAGGGAGACGGTCGAGCGCTTCAAATTACTAGAGCCGGGTGACACGGTCCTCCTGGCCGTGTCCGGGGGCAAGGACAGCTTCGTACTCCTGGACACTATGCCCGAGATACACCCCCCGTCAAAGCTAGTGGCACTCTCAATCATAGAGGGTATCCCTGGCTACAACAAGCCGCAGGACATACTAAAGATGAGGGAATACGCTAAAGAGAGAGGAGTAGATCTAGTTATAACAAGTATAAAGGAGCACGTTGGTGAGGACCTCCACGGTATAGTTAAGAGATCCCGTGGAAGAGGCCTGGCAATAAGCGCCTGCACATACTGTGGAGGACTGAGGAGGAGGCTTATAAACACATATGCTCGCCAGCTTGGAGTTACCAAGACTGCAACCGCTCATAACCTAGACGACGAGGTTCAGACAATGCTCATGAACATACTCAGAGGAGACCCTGCGAGGATAATACGGCAACACCCCAGGGCACCCCGCCTAAGCGACAAGTTCGTCCAGAGGATAAAGCCCCTTAGATACGTCTACGAATGGGAGGCGGCAATGTATAGCTACCTAAAGGGCTTCAAATTCCAGGAGACTGAGTGCATGTTCATAAACGAGCAGCCCACTTTCAGGGCCCGCATCAGGCACTGGCTGTTCCACCTGGAGCGCTACCGTCCTGGCACCATGCTTCGCATGCTCCAGGCTCTCGACGAGATGAGCAGGCATCTCGTTGAAGAGGCTGAGGGGCTGCCCCCCCTCCCGACCTGCAAGGCCTGTGGCGAGCCAACAAGCTATGGCCGGGAGCTATGCAAGATATGTGAGCTTCTCCAAGACGTGGGCCTTGTCTACAAGACCCCCACGGCAAAGGCGCTCACTGTACACCATAACCCGGTTCAGGGGACCTCCTCGTAAAAGGGGGGAACCTCAACCATCTTCTCCCCCGCCACGACCTGGTCTATGCTGTGGATTACCGCACCGAACTCCTCCAGCCTGTTCTTGACCTCCTCAAGGTCAATATCATCCCCCTCAATCACTATGACGAGCGTCAGGGTCTCAACATCGACCTCCTTAACGGTGATGTTTACACCACGGACGCCTCTCACGCTCTCTAGGCGAAGAGCAAGCTCTTCTATACCGGGGTTACGGATAGGCTTAAGAACGTCCAGAACAAGTCTTCTCAGAGGCATGCTAGGTCACATACCTAGATTTTGTTCGCGAAGGATTTAAACTTAGTTCTTTACCAGGAACAAGTTGTTTCACGATAGGCTCAACTTGCGCTCCATGAAACGTGGCTCTCCATACTCGTTCCAAATAACCCTAACAACCACCGAGCGTGCCTCACGGGGTAGCCTGACCTCCATCTCCACCAGTCGTCCCTCACCTGGCTCCAGCCTATCCACGCTACTTCTCGCAACAGCCTCGCCTAGCGCGAATACTGTGACCATGCCGTTCTCGAGGGCCACGCTTCCCCTATTAGCTAGGCTGAGCCTTATAACATGGCCCCTCGGCCCCTCAGCGACCTCTAGGCCCTCGATGACCGGTTCAGGCTTGTCATAGGCCTGCGACACGGCAACTATGCTGGGTAGCAATACGCTGCCGCTCACGCTCCTCGCCCTGACCCTACCGCAGGACTCCATGTCAATCCTCATCTCGCCCACTTTGGCGACCTGACTGTACTCCACGCCACTACCTGTCTCGCACGAGAGCTCTAATCTGAGCGGACTTGAAAGGGCCAGGGGGGTCGAGTAGACTGTCATGGAGTCCCCTGGGGACTCGCCGACTCCAGGAAGCATCTCCTGTTCACCCTCATCTATCCTCAGACCCCCCGTGGAGTAGGTCAACCACGCCCTGCCCCGGCCCGTCAGGTATGTCTTGACCATGATGCTCCCTAGGAGCTCAATAGGCTCCGACCCCTCATTCACTATAACAAGCTTGTGCTTGCCCCTCCCCGGGCTCCTCTTGACAAGCGGTGTCACATTTATTACTGTTATGGAGAACTCGCCCCTCTCTAGGGGAATAGTGTAGTTAGGCTTATATTCCCTCGTAACCGCGACGCCGTCGAACCAGATCCTCCACCGCGTCATCTCGGGCCTCCTTGTGTGCGCGAATATCTCAACAAAAGAGTCACCAACCTCCGCGTCCCCCTGAAAGGGCACTAGGTAGTAGAGCCTGTGCCGGGGGTTACTATGGACTCCGCCGAGCACCTGGTCCACAGACACTGCATCGACCTTAACCACACCCTCCAGGACGCCACTGACTATGTCCCTTAGTCTCCCACTAGACAATAGAATCCACCCGACAAGTTGAATGTAGGAGGTGGCAAAAATATGAGTTGTCCCCAACCCCACCTTGGACCGGAAACACTTCATGCATACACGGCGTCGCTAGGGACACCGCTGAGGTAGGGTGGGAGGGGCATCTCAAGAAGACTGTGGGCAACAAATACTGGAGAGGCGAGGGCGTCTAATATCATGTTCTTGATTTCATCTAGGCTGCCCGCACGTGTAAGGGGGATAACAGTGTCATCAATCCTGAGCGCGGCCTCTCCTTCGCTTAGGCTAGGGAGTATTATGTGGGTGAAGTCAAAGCGTAGCCCATGCTCTACGCTTATGCTTGTCAGAGCCTGCCTCACCATCCATTCTATTTTGTAGGAATCCGAGTCTATCCCCCTGTAGAAAACCACCTCATGCACTTTACCGCTCATGATGTAATCCTCCCATATGGTGGTCTTTCAGCCCCTATCCCGATATCATTATTGTTTTCAGGGCACGTGGAGGTTATAAGGTGGGGGACGCCATCTTCCTAGATAAAGGCAATTGCTCGCACTGGTGATTGTGTATGGGTGGTACGAAGCTGCTCTTCCAGGACGACTCCTATCTAAGGGAATTTGAAGCACGGGTAGTCAGAGTTGTGGAGGGAGGTGTGGTTCTCGACCAGACCGCCTTTAACCCCACGGGCGGGGGGCTGGTTAGTGACACGGGCTATCTAGTGTCGGGTGACGAGAGGTATGCTGTGAAGGAGGTCAGGAAAGACAGGGAGACAGGAGAGGTTGTCCACTACCTGGACAGGACAGGGGGCTTGGGAGAAGGCATGGTTGTCAGGGGTGTCATCGACTGGGAGAGAAGGTATCGCATCATGAGGATGCACACAGGCCTACACGTCCTCATAGCGGTCATGAACACGAGGTACGGCGCGCTCGTGACGGGTAACCAGGTCAGGCCCGACCGCTCTCGGGTGGATGTTAACCTCGAAAAGCCGGATATAGAGGTGGTTCGGAGTGCTTTCGAGGAGGCAAACAGAATACTAGCCGAGGGGAGGCCGGTTAAGATATACTACCTGGAGAGGGAAAAAGCCCTCCAGATACCGGGGATAGTCAAGCTGGCAAAAGCCATGCCGCCCGACCTTAAGATTCTCCGCATAGTGGAAATAGAGGGTGTAGACATACAAGCTGACGGAGGCCCCCATGTTAGGAACACGCGCGAGGTAGGAAAGCTCGAATTCCTGAAGCTTGAGAACAAGGGCAGGAACAACCGCAGGATATACTTCACTTTATCCGAATAGACCTATTCCTCCTCCGACATAATTGACTCGAGGTCAAGCTCAATCACCTCACCCTCATCGCTCCTCCGCGCCGGTGGAGCAGCCTTGGCTCTGCCCTTGGCGCCCTCTATCTCAACGTCTCCGCCACCCACCTTGAGCTTGGATACAACAGCCCTCCACCTATAACCGCAGTTGGGGCAAACGAAGCTCCCCATAACAGTGACGGTTATCCTTCCATATGCGTCAGGAAGGGGGGACGTGAGGCTCCAAGTCTTGACCGGTTCCTTCACAATAGTGCCGCACTGTGGGCATTGCCGCGGGTCTTTTTTCTGTCTAGGCATACAGCTGCACCCCTTCGGGTAAAGTTGCTATCGTGGCCGCGCAGATGTAATATTGTTTGTCTTGACAGGTATTTATTATGAAGGCCCCTCTCTTACCACTTCTATTGACACGTCATACTGGGGGAGACCCGCGTGGAGCTCCTTTACCAGGCTGTTGATAACCGAGCTCCTCTCCTCCTGGCCCAGGTACCTAGTCTTTAGTATAAAGGTTAGCTTACCCCGCTGGTTGTCTGTGTCCCATTCAAGCTTCTCGATGTATAGGTCATAGTCCTCGGAGCGGGTGCCGTGCTTGTACCTCTCGTGCATGACCGTTCTTATAGCCTCCTCTGCGTTCTCTATCGTATCGAAGTCTGTGAAGTACATTGAAATCCTGAGAGACAGGCTCCTCTCGTTGCCCAGGTGGATGACGTTTTTCTCGAGGAACGCCGTGTTGGGTACAATGACCCTAGTCTTGTCATCTCTGACTATGGTGGTGTTTATCAGGCCGATGTTCTTGACCCTCCCCCTAACCCCGTTTATCTCGATGTAGTCGCCGTTGGCAACCTGGCGGGAAAGGATGATGCTGTAATGGGCAGTTATCATTGAGAATATCCTCCAGCTGGCCGCTAGCATGACGCCTATGGTTAGGAGCAGCACTACGAGCGTGACCGTGTGGTTCGTGGCAATGTACAGCTCGGAAGCGAAGAGGACTATGAGTATGATAACCGTGGTGACTCTCCTGACCTTGTCGGCGGCGAGGGGGCTGATAATGTTCCTCTCGCTCAGCCTCCGCAGCTGGGTGCTGACAAGCCACATTATAAGGAAAGCGCCTATGAGGAGCAGTACGGCGTAGATGCTGGTTCTGACAATTGGGTTTGAGAGGAAGTCGCCCAACTGGCTTAGGGTTGAGAGTATGTCACTGGGCATATGGGTTCACCTGAACGCTCTCTCGAACTCCTCTAGGAGGTCCCTCCTCACTAGTGCTATTATTATCATGTTTGGCATAATTTCCCTCGTGGGAACTGGTTCAAGAATGTTCTCGCCATCAAAGATGGCGAGTATCTTTATACCCTCGTCGAGCTCTATTTCCCCCAGGGTCTTCCCCACGCTTGCGTCGGTCTCCGTAATGGTTATGCTGGCGAGCATATAGTTACCGGTGAACACGGGGGCGAGCGAGACCGCGTGGTACTTGCCCTCGATTATGCTGTACAGGTACTTGGCTATCACAACGGGCTCAGTGACCGTGTATTCAACCCCCACTCTTTCGATTATCTTGGCTATTTTTGTTGAGCGCGTGCGCGCTACTATGCGCGGGACGCCACTCTCGTTCGCAATCGTAGCTACGAGAAGATTCACCTCGTCCCGGTCCGTCACCGCGACAACGACGTCTATGCTCCTAAGGTCAATCTCGTCATATAGGCTCGGGTCAGTTGCGTCCCTCTCTATACCCTGGACGTCGGCCTCCCGCTGTACTTGCCTTATCCTCTCACCATCCCTGTCCACAACTATAACTTCGTTGCCCCTCATGGAGAGAAGCTGGGCCAGGTGTGAGCCCACGTTGCCGGCTCCCACTATCAGAATTCTCATCCAGGTGCCACCGGCTTACCCATGCTTGTTACGATACAAAGTGTTTTGGGGGATCCCACTAATTAAGGGAATGCCCACCCGGCGAAGTAGCTCATCCAGTTATGTATGCATACGTTCTCGCCCATGACCCATTGTTACCTGGACTTCCCCTAATGGTTCAGCCTTGCCTGCTTCCCGAGCTTGGTGGGTCTAGAAGGTTTGAAAACAACTAAAACTATATAGAAGCAACTGGCAAAACAATTCACACTAGCATAGTTATTACCCCCCACCTAATAAACCCGGAGCCCGTGACGGGGTGGTCACAGTGTCCTCCTTGCATGTTGGCGAGGATTTCAAAATCACTAGTGTCAAGGCCCTAGAAATAGCCGACTCTAGGGGGAGGCCGACGGTCAAGGTATGTGTCTCGACGAGGATGAGCAGGGACTGTGCATCGGCACCCTCTGGAGCATCGAAGGGCAAATACGAGGCGGTCGAGCTAAGGGATGGAGGCCATAGGCTTCGAGGA
The DNA here is from genome assembly GCA_027014955.1 of Desulfurococcales archaeon. Classification (GTDB taxonomy): domain Archaea; phylum Thermoproteota; class Thermoprotei_A; order Sulfolobales; family Fervidicoccaceae; genus JALTXS01. The sequence goes on from JALWDA010000062.1 coordinate 23,403, forward strand.
TATGGTGTTAAGAAGGCGGTCTTCAGCGTAGAGCACCAGATAGCCCCCATACTCATAGGAAAGGATGTCAGGATGCAGGCTGAGATAGACGAGGCGATGAAGAAGCTAGACGGGACAAGGAACCTCTCCAAACTGGGGGCGAACGCCACCATAGCCACGAGCATAGCCGTCGCCAAGACTGCTGCAAAGTCGCTGTCCCTCCCCCTGTACAAGTACATAGGGGGGGTAAAGCCGCTCGCAACCCCCGTTCCTCTCATGAACATATTGAATGGAGGAGCCCACGCAGGCAACGAGCTTGAGTTCCAGGAGTTCCTAATAGCACCTGTGAAGGCGGAGACATTCACAGAGGCTTTCTGGAAGGGAGTGGAAGTGTATCATAGCCTAAAGGATGTACTGGAGAAGGAATACGGGAGGCAGGCCACCTTGGTTGGAGACGAGGGGGGGTTCGCCCCACCGCTGAGGGACCCTCACGACGCATTGGAGATCATAACGAAGGCGATCGAAGACTCTGGATACAAGCCGGGCGAGGACTTCTACCTGGGAATAGACGTGGCCGCCACACAGTTCTATGACACGGGAAAGAAGAGATACAGGTTCCTGGGAAGAGAGTGGACCAGCTCCGAACTGGCTGACTACTACCTAGAGCTCGTGGAAGGGTTCCCCGTAAAATCCATAGAGGACCCCTTCTACGAGGAGCATTACAAGTCCTTCGCTGAGCTCCAAGAAAAGGTGAGGCCCAGGGGAGTCATAATAGTTGGCGATGACCTGTACGTCACCAACTCGGAGCTCCTAGAAAAAGGCTTGGAAAACAGGAGCACCCTCGGTGTGATAGTGAAGCCCAACCAGGTGGGCACCCTCACAGACACCATAAAGTTCATAGAAAAGGCGAAGCGTGCGGGGCAGAAGATCATACTTAGCCACAGGAGCGGAGAAACCGAGGACAACTACGTAGCAGACCTCGCAATAGCGTTTAACAGTGACTTCATAAAAGCCGGCGCGCCCGCCCGGAGCGACCGTAACGCCAAATACAACAGGGTCCTAGAGATAGACCAGGAAAACAAGGGGATCCTCTACTACAAGGGTGTAGAGGCATACAAGCTACACATATAACCCCGAACCGCTTTTAAAAAACATTATTTAAATACCGCTCAAGCCAAGACAAAACACGCCCTCCCATAGAGGGCGTGGAACCCTCCGATGACCCTTGCCTCCCTCCTCCCGGAGCTTGTGAAGACCTCCGTTATGGTAGCCTACGTGTTTGCAATGATATTGCTACTAAAGAGTGTTCATGCGCGCCTGATTAAAAGAGGGTGGACGCGGGACCAGGCCTCCTACATAACCCGCAAGCTCGTGCACCTCCTCGCTGCAGGTCCGGTGACCCTTGCCCTACCCTTCGTATTCATGGAAATTCTTGTCCCCGCATCGGTTTCCATGCTATTGGGGCTTGGGTTCTGGCTTGCCAAGAGGCGGGGCAAGCTTATGGAGTGGTTCCAGACTCGTGACAATAATAATGAGATAACGTTTATGATAGCCTGGGGGGCGAGCATAGCCATACTGTGGAAGCTGACGGGGAGCCCCCTGTTATCAATACTACCCGCTGCCTACATATCCATAGGCGACGGGGTAACGGGTCTGGTACGGGTCTCCATTATTGGAAGAAGGGAGAAGCATTGGAGCGGAAACCTGGCAATGCTCACAGTAACCCTACCACTAAGCATGGCCGTAGCAGGCCTGCCGGGATTCCTCTCAGCCCTAGCATCCTCCATAGCGGAGAAGATCCAGCTACCCCACATTGACGATAACATAACTATAACAGGGACCTCCGTCCTGATACTAGCCCTAGCCTTCGCCTGACGACTGTCCCCAATGATGAGGGTTAAAAGCGTTGAGCCCCCACGGGGGATGATAGGGACCAGGCTTCTGAGGAAAGCGACCATCAGGTCCCATAGTGGGTTGTGGAGGGTCACTAGAAAGAGACTTGGTCAACCCAGTTTATCCGGCGTACGAATGGGTGCCTGTGTGCAAGGGTTGGGGGTTGACGAGTCTACAAAAACGCTTGATACCATGCCAGATGTATTTAAAAACACTTGACTTGGGCAACTATGTTCCTCCTACCCCCAGGTTACCTGTCTTCCTGTTTCAATGTAGTTTTATATTTGGTGGAGTTGATGTCCCCGATAGGCTAAAAAAGCCTGCTAGTGTTCCCCACTCTCTGCAGTGGGTGGCTCTGGCAGGGCTATGTCCTTGCCGAGGGGTATTTCGGGGAACTGCTCCTTCATCCTCTGCTCGGCTATTGCGGCCGCTTCCTCCATGACCTTGCGCGCCTCGTCGGTGGCTATTATCTGGTTCACGGGTACTCCAGTGAACTCTCCCAGCTCCATGACGGTGGACTGCAGCAGCTCGTCGACCTCCATGAGCTCGAAGGCCACCTCGGGCATGACTCCCATGAGGTTGGACTTGACGCTTTTCACGACCGCCACGACGGGTCCGAGGGCGGTGACCAGGTCGCCCACGTCCCTTACCGTCTCGAGCCTTAGGCTTATTCTCTCTAGGGCGAATATCGCACTCATTATGCTCTTGGCGACCTTCCTTATCTCGGCTACCTCGGCTGCGTACATTGTGGCGCGGGCGGTGTCCTTCCTAATCTGGGCCTCCACCACCTTCTCGAAGAGCTGGGCGCCCCTGTTCTCGAGCCTCTGAAGGGTGTACTCCATGCGGTTCTTCTGTATCTTTAGCTTGAAGAGCGCCATGGCTATGCGGTGCCTTATAGGTGGCGGGGGCGCTACCCTGTTCTTCACCTTGCTCCACACGCTCTCCTTGTCCTGGGGGCTCCACTTTTTGGCGAACTTGTCAATGGACCCCATGGCCATCTCCCTAGAGCCATTATTACTTCCCGTGAAAGTATAAAACGGGCAGGCCGGGAGAACACGTTGGGGTGAGCCACACTGGGTCTGGTGCCGGGGGAGAGGCCGTTTGTCCACGCGTTTTCAACAGTGACTCTTGACGCGAGGCTGGCCTCACGTACGGGGTTCTCCAAGCTCAGCTGCCCCCATGACCTGGTTAGGCTGCACCGTCTTAGGGCCAAGTACGACGCCGTTATGGTGGGTGCCAACACTGTTCTTGTCGACAATCCTAGCCTAAGGCTGAAGTATGTGAGGGGGAAGAACCCCAAACGGGTGGTCGTCGATGGCGCCCTTCGAACCCACCCTACACACAGGGTGTATGACGACACCGCCCCGACAATACTAATAACGAGTACAAAGGCCGCCGAGCACAAGAGTGGGCTCATCGAAGAATTCAAGAACAGGGGGGTTAGGGTACTAAAAATTGAACCCGTAGAAGACACGCGCATACCTATGAAAAGGGCGCTTCAATTACTCCTGCAGGAGGGGATATCGTCGCTTCTAGTCGAGGGCGGGGGAAGGCTGCTATGGAGCCTTCTGAGGGAGAAGCTGATAGACCGTCTATCAATAACCTATGTGGGGACAGTCTACGGCGCGGGTCCCGTGCTCTTCGATGGAGAGGGCCACGAGGGGCCCGAGGCCCCCTTATTTAGGCCTGTCAAGGTTCTCCTCTGCCCCTGTGGGAGAGAGGTCCACGTAGAACTGGTGCCCTACTATGACACGAGTTATCTCAGAGGGTAGCGGCGATATTAGCCTATCCCAGCCTAGACGGCCTCCACAATCCTATTGTGGGTAACTGTTATAGGCAACAACCTTCCAGGGATTAAACAGCATTGCAAAGCAGAAGGCCAATTATCATGGGGTGGTCTTGATGGAGGAGCAAGTGATCGCGGTCAGGGTCCCCATAGAAGCTTGGCCGCGTAGGGGGGATTGGAAGGGGAGGGTCACGCGCTTGCTGCGGAGGGATGGTGATGTGGTCAAAGAGGGGGAGGAGATTGCCGAAGTAGAGATAGAGAAGGCCGTGCTGGTTATTGAAGCTCCTATGGGGGGGAGGATAACCTTTAGAGTGTCCGAGGGTGACGAGGTTGGGCCCGAGACGGTTATTGCCGAAATCCATCCCCTTCAGGGCTAGCGGGTTGTCTATGACTGGTCAAGGCGGTGTATGATATGGAGACGCTCAAGCCAAGGATAAGGGTCAGGGCAGGCAGGGACTATCACCGTGTAAAGAATATGCTCTCCCGAAGGTACCCCGTGGCGACAGTCTGCGAGGAGGCGCTCTGCCCGAACATATGGGAGTGCTGGAACGAGGGCACCGCTACCTTCATGCTCCTCGGCGACACTTGTACCAGGAACTGCAGGTTCTGCTATGTCAAGACAGGCTCTCCGGGTGGTCTCGTGGACTGGGAGGAGCCACTGAAGGTGGCTAACGCTGTCAGGGAAATGAAGCTAGATTACGTGACCATAACGAGCGTCACAAGGGACGACCTCCCCGACGGCGGTGCCAGTATTTTTGCAGAGACTGTTAGATTGATAAAGAAGCAAAGCCCCCATACCCTCGTCGAGGTGCTGACCCCTGATTTCGACGCACGTAGGGAGCTCCTAGAGACCGTCATAGGCGCGGGGGTGGACGTCTACGGTCATAATATTGAGACGGTTCGTCGCTTAAGCCCCCTGGTCAGGGACCGCAGGTTCTCATACGAGAAGAGCCTCCGCACCCTACAGCTGGCGAAGGAGATAAGCCCCAAAATAGTCACAAAGTCGAGCATAATACTCGGCATGGGGGAGGAGTGGAATGAGATAATCGAGGCCATGAAGGACCTAAGATCGGTGGGGGTCGACATACTCGTCCTGGGCCAATATCTTAGGCCCAGCCACAGGCAACTGCCTGTTGCCAAACTGTACAAGCCGAGCGAGTTCAAAGAGCTTGAGCAAAAGGGGATTGAGCTGGGATTCGCGTACGTGGTTAGCACTCCCTTGGCTAGGACGAGCTATAAGGCCAAGCAAGCCTACTTCGCCGCCCTTTCCCAGCGCCAGGCTCCACAGCAGGGTGCAGGAGCCTGATGAGCGGATCCGGTAAAGGCATCCTGAAGGTAATCGTGGACGGGCCCCGGGATCCCCAGTTCAACATGGCACTTGACGAGGCCCTCTGGCTAGGCGTGGGGCCCGGGCAGGAGCCCATATTGAGGCTGTACACGTGGAGACCGACAGGTGTGACAGTGGGCCGGGGGCAGAGCATCTCCAAGAGTGTAAACCTGGACGCGGTTTCAAAGAGGGGGTGGAAGGTAGCACGACGCCCCACGGGGGGATTGGCACTGATACACGCGGAGGGACTCGAGATAACATATAGTATAGTGCTGCCGTCCACACACCCCCTCTACGGAGAACCCGTAGGGCGCTCGGCCGCCCTCATAGCAGAGGGGATAAGGATCGCCCTAGAGAATATGGGGATAAGCTCGACCACCCGTATGGAGGCGTCTCCCAGGTTTGGCGAGGGAGGAGAGCTCTGCCTGCTAAACGAGGGGTCCAGCGACATAATTGTCGAGGGGAGAAAGGTAAGCGGAAGCGCACAGGTCAGAGGTCCCCGCTCCCTCTTACAGCACGGGACCCTCATGATTGAGGCCGTCTACGAGGACTGGCACGATGTGATAAAAGGCACGCCACCTCCACCGGTTCTAGGGAAAAAGTTCGCGGGACTGAGAAACCTCGGATACGGGTTGCCTAGCCTGGGTTCCATGCTCGAGATAATAGTAGATGGCTTCTCTCAGGCCCTCTCGCTTAAACCAGTTAAGTCGGGCCTGGATCCGACTATCTTGGAGAAGGCGGAGAGGCTATACATAGAGAAGCACTCGCTACGCGACTGGATATTCCTCCATCCCTGAGAAAAACATGACCGGTCCCGTCCCCTAGTTTGAAGCTGGTATGATGAGGGCCATTGGGACAGATGACCCTGCGCCGGGGGGATGATTGGGAGTTACTCCGCTGAGCTAAACAATAAGTACAAGATACTGCAAAAATACCAAGCCAGCAGCCGGGGGAGAGCCTTGGCCTCTAAAGCCACCCTTCTGATATCCGCAGTGCTCTTACTACTGATACTCGCAGTGCCCTACGCGGTTCCCTCGCTTCAGCCGATGATTGACCCGGTAAACGGCTATGGTGGGATAGGGTTTGACAAGGACCTGCCAACAGGCCGGGTACATTCTCCCTACGGCCGTGCGGTTGTTGTATGGGACGTGCATGGTGTGCCCCACGTGTACGCGGATTCCCCCGAGGCCGCTGCCTTTGCTCTCGGCTACGTACAGGCTAGCCAGAGACTCTTCCAGATGGACCTGTACCGGCGGGTGGCCCTTGGTAACCTGAGCGGCCTCGTGGGGGAGGCGGGTGTGGATAACGATGTGCTGGTCAATAAGCTTGGGATACCTCAGGCAATAGAGGAGGCCTGGAGGGTGATAGTTGACGACCCTGGCCTTGATGAACTGGAGAAGGTACTCCAGGCTTTCTCGGATGGGGTTAACAGGTACCTGGAAGATGCCCTCGGCGAGGGGAGGCTTCCCCTTGAGTACAGGATACTGGGTGCAGAGCCCCTTCCTTGGAGGCCTCTGGACAGCATAGCCCTTGCTAAGCTGCTCACACTCATGCTGGCGTGGGACAGGGATGACCTTGTCCTGGCCAAGCTTGTGAAGAAAAAGGGTGTGGATGTCATCGAATGGCTTGATATAGTCGAGAGGAGACGGAACCTCGCCCACGCTAACTGCAGCGACGCGTCACCCTTCGGCGAGCTCGTAAACCTTGGCGGCGAGCCCAAACTATCAGACGGCATATACGACCCGACAAGGATGCCCGACCCTGCCAAAGCCCTGGAGGAAGCCACCCTCCATACCACTAAGGGTTTCTCGAACAACTGGGTTGTATCAGCCAAGCTTGGCCCTGGGGGCAAGCCCCTGGTCGCTAATGATCCTCACCTAGCCCTACAAGCGCCCCCCATATGGTTCATACAGGATGTTAGGGCACCCGGCTGGACAGCCGCAGGTGTGGCGATTCCCGGGTCCCCTTTGGTCATCATAGGCAGGACACCCAGCCTAGCCTGGGGGTTCACTAATGTGGGCAGTGACTTCACGGACTTCTACTTCTATAAGTGGGTCAACAAGACCCACTACTTTTACAAAGGCGAGGTCCTAAGGGTCGAGGAGGAGCCACTTGAGCTAAAGGTGTGGAACCCCCTGTCGCGAAAAGTGGAGACACGTAGCCTTGTTATACAGCGAACTGTCCACGGTCCCCTTCTGGGGGAGGACGAGGGACGCTATGCGGTGGCATTCACAGGCTCCCTGCCAAGCCTTGAGGTCGCCTTCATATGGGCGCTGAATAGGGCCTCAACCGTTGAGGAGGCCCTGAGGGCACAGGCCCTCTACTTCCGGGCGCCTGTGCAGAACCTAGTAATAGCGGACAAGGAGGGCACCATCGCATACAGTCCCAACGGGGCCTATCCCAACAGGACCAACATCCCAGTGATACGCCTCGCCAATGGAGCAGAGCTGGCGAACACGGGCTTCCTCCCCTACAACGGGAGCCAGGGTGAGGGCGAGTGGAGGGGCTTTATACCCTTCAGCCAGCTCCCTCTGATACTATCTGGACCGGAGGGCGACATACCCTATATAGCAACTGCCAATAGCAAACCCTGGGAGGGAGACTGCCTAGCTTCGCTCGGATGGAGCTACCATGATCGCTTCAGGACCCAGCGCATCTACGAGCTATTAGGGGGGCTCTCCAGGGACGGGACCCTTAGCGTCACCGACTCCAAGTCTACACAAACAGACATAGTGGACCTGGGCCTGAGAACTGTGGCAACATACATGCTACGCGTTGTTGGAGGAAAACTCCCACACGACCTAGCAGAGCCCATTGAACTTCTCAGGGAGTTTGTGAAAAACCCCGTGATGAAGCCCAACTCGCCAGAAGCCCGTCTAGCCTTGGCTTCTGCAATGATATTCCACGAGGAGCTTTGGAGCCTCATTTATGGCGAGAGCGCTGACAAGTACTTCTTCAAAGTTGAGATGATGGAGGAACTACTTGACGCCCTCCTAGAAGGAGAGGAGTGGCCCCACAAGCTACTGGGACGGGACATACGCCAGGTTGCCTTAGAGTCCATCAGGAAGGCCTGGTCACTCATAACGGCCTTTTACGAAGAATACAACTCCCCCATGATACTAGGGGTGGAGTCCTTCCGTTACTATAACATAAGAAACCCAGTCGCGCCCCTAGGCTATGAGAAGAAACCCGCAGTGGGAGGCCCCTTCACTGTGAAAGTGGCTCCCCCTGCCAGGATAAACGAGCTAGAAGGAGCACCCGTGGAGGTTGGGCCCAGCGTTGGGATAATCAGTCCGCTATCCGATAACCTGATACTACTCTCACTACCCGGGGGACAGTCGTCCAACCCCCTTAGCCCCCACTATCAGGACCTTTACAACATGTGGACCCAGGGACTCTACATAGGCATAGACCTAGAAGAGGATCTCAGAGAAAGGGGACTCCCCACACTGGTGTTCGGGGAGGGAGGTGACTAGGCGTGGAGGATCTTTTAAAGAGGGTCCTAGCATTGTTTTCCCTAGCACTTCCGGGGGCTCTGGCATACGCGGTTCTCCTGTACATGACACGCCTTCCTCTCAGCCTTACCATAGCCCCCGTCGCCACTGGGGCCATAATAGGGCTCGTATCTACGCGCGCCCCCGTTCTTGGAGGCCGTGACATTATTCTCGCGGGTCTGATTGCGGGTATTCTTGGTGCCATAGCGATCCCGCTTGGCCTTGGCTCGTTGAATCTGCACCTACTCGTAGCGGGGGAATACCTTACCACACCCATAGCGTCAGCTTTGCAGGCATACCATGGCATAACGACAGCGCTTGCCGCCTACATCGTAGCTAGACTTGTGTCAAAGTCGGGGGAACTTGCGCGGCCTTCTTCTGCTAATGAGGACAAGCTTCACGAAGAACAGTACCAAGGCACCTGACAGCAACAGTTCCAGCAACCCCTGTGCTCCGAGGGATGAGAGAACGTTAGTGCCCCCATCCTTTACTCTATCGTCCATGCCAAGTTGTACGAAGAGGGGTGTATCGGCAAGTCTCCACTCATTGTCATGCTCCCAAATACTGGCCAGGCCCTCTATGACTAGGAGGAGATTTACATTAACCCAGTGGGTATCATTCCAGGGGGCAAGAACTATCGCCACCACACGCCCGTACCTGTCGGTAACACCGTGGTCGTCTATGTCGAGGGCGACCGTCTTCTCAAATACGAGTTCCTCAAGGCGTTTCAGGGCCTCGAGGGCCCCAGGCTCTATTTCGGGTCGTAGCTCCGGTGCATTTACATCGGCTAGTCTAACCCTCAAATCAGGACCGATTCCACGGGATTTCTCAGACCTTTCAACAAGCTTGCACCTGAGCGTGTCTCCGTCGACAACCCTATACACGTTGCACAGGGCGTCTACCTCTAGTTCATGTATCTGGTAGGAGCTTAAAGTATATGATACCTGCGCAAAAGCGAATATGGCTACGACTATTAGAGCAGAGTTCGCATATAGCTTCTCCGTCTCCATTATACGGGCCTCCCAGGCTCACTTCGCTAGAAGGATGCGTGAAACAGCCCAAGCCCATCCAAGTGGGGCGGGATAGGGTGAGGGAAAATAGCTGAACCTAACACTATGGTCCCTAGTATGGAGCCCTTCATTGCCACTAATACCTATTATCACAGGGGTTTTACACAGGGAGAGGAAGCTCCAGTCGATAGGCGCATCACCCAGGCATATACTCTGACCCAAGGCACCTCGTGGATACATGTGACGCAGGCCCTCTTCTAGTAATAGCAGGGCCCGCCCCTTCCCTATACCTTTACCAACATGTACATGCCGAGCCCCCGCAACCACGTCCAAGCCCAGCCTAGAGGCCTCCCTAACGATTTTCCTCACACATGGTCTATCCCTTGGAATGAGCACCTCGTCATACCTTCTCCTAATGGACTCACGTGCATGCTCTGGGGGGATACCCATTTCATCAACAAGCTCTCCCGGAGATGCAGTTGATACTCTGAGAACCCTTTTCCAGCATCCGCTTATTTTAATCAGCTTATCTATCTTATCGGAAAGCTCCTCTATGGGAGTAGCTAGGGGGTATTCCACAATGTCACCTAGCCCGGTTGGCCTATAGTGTCTCCGGAGGACCAGGAGCCCCCGGGTTGCGTGGATTGCTCCCCCCATCTCGCTGACAGCTACAAAGCCTCCCCGGGGCAGCTTTGCTAGGGTGGTTCTCCTGCTTAACAGGGCTATCTCGCCCAGGGTCTTGCTGGTTATGGGGATTACCGGTACCCCTAGGCTATGGAGCTCGTTAAGAAGGGGACTGAGTGGCTCCATGTTGAGGTCTCTGTCAAGCATGGTCCCGTCTAGGTCGGTGAAGATAATTGCCCTCCCCAAGTCAACGCGCATGGCACTTTCTACCCGAGGACCGTATAGAGCTCGCTATTGGATTCGAATGCCTTGACTATCCTATTAGGCCAGGTCTCTCCCGGGGGAGGGTATATCATCATTGAGGGGACGTCCTGGAGGCCTGCTTCAACGACCTTCTCCCTTATAGCCTCCCTCAAATCCTCGGTGGCAAGCCTTGACCAGTATATGCTAGCCAGGCTCACCCCTATCATTTTTGCTATATGTTCCTCACCTCTCTCGCTGTGTATGTGGGGACTGAGTGTCTCTACTTGGAGGACCTCGACCGCCCCCTCAAGGTCGTCGCAGGGTGGCTCAAGCGTTAGCCAGCATCGTTCCAGGAGGCTCACCAGCTGGTAGGGCTCCACAGCGTATCCTCCCGCCCAGGGCATTCTGACGGCGAGCTTTGTCGTCAGCGCGTGCTCGCCGCTGTTGGCCGTCTCCACTATTATCGTCTCGAGACCCCTCCTCCTACTAATCGCGGCGTTAAGATACTCGTTGGTCACTGTGGACACCCTTCCCCGTTTCCTAAGGTAGGGTATTTCGCTCGACTCGAGCTTGCCCTTATAGGGCCACTTGAGCCTGACCATGGAGAGCTCGCTTTCAACAGCCAGGAACCCCGCGTAGTATGTGAGGCTGTACTCCAGGACGCTGCCGGGGCTAAAGTTATCGCTATCGATGAGCCCGAGGTAGTCCAGGCCCATGCTGTAGGCGAGGAGGGCGCCGAGTAGCATGCCCTCCCCCTTACCGTACCTGACGAGGCCATCCTCTCCCAAAAGAGGCTCGAGGGGTGTTCCCTTAAGCGCCTCCCCCCACGCGGGGTCCCTCTGCCACGTGGCGATGATTCTCTTCCCCGTCCTCCTGTGTATCTCCGATAACATGTCTACCTCGTCCCTATAAACGTCAGTCGGCTCCCTTCGAGAAGCCGACACCACTATCACCGTCGAGGGATGGGGAATGGCCTGTACAACACCCCTTAGCTTGACAAGCTCCTCATCCTTAACGGGGACTACAATGGCTGTCCTAAGGGCAGTATCGGCCAACATGGCGTGGCTGTAAACAAGCGTGTTTGGGTCCGAGTCAGCGCCCGTCCCGTCTAGTTCAAGCACCTTAACGGGCCTGTATATCCTAAGCTTCCCATAGCTTTCAAACTCTCCCGGCCTCTCTATAATCAAGCCCTACACCCCACAACAAGTCATAAGCGTAACACGGCTATTCGGAAGCCAGCCAACCCGCCAGACGGGGAAATTAGAAAGCACACCTGTTCCAAAGACGATGCCTAGTTTAGAGGATAACAGCCATTAGGCAAGCATGGGGCATGTTAGTACTTGGGAGAGGGGACTCATATCATTTTCTCTTGTAGGGTGGATGCCCTTGGACAGGCTATTCCTGCTCAAGACCCTGTTGCTCCTAGTACCCCCAGGCCGTGTTGTAACATATGGGGACCTGGCCCGAGTTCTCGGCACCAGTCCCCGGACGGTGGGGAGGCTTGCGGCTATGAATGATGAGGCCCCCGTGGTCCCATGTCACAGGGTGGTGGGGTCGCGGGGCGAGCTCGTGGGCTACTCGGGCCCCGGGGGAGTCGGGTTTAAGAGAAAGTTGCTGGAGCTCGAGGGGGTCTCATTCGATAAGAGGGGCCGGGTAAGGAGGGAGCATATAATGAGCCTGGCAGAGGAGCTCCTATAGGGCTCACAGTATCCTCATAACCCGTAGAAGCCCGTAAACCCTCTCAGCGAGCTCGGCTAGCGTATAGTCAATCTCGCTCCCCGGAGCCACCTCGTATATGGGTCTTCCCTCGTCATGGGCCCTCCTTATAGCGGGGTCTAGGGGAATCCTAGCGAGGACTTCTATGTCGTATTCTTTGGCGAGCTTATCAGCAGTGCTCTTTCCCAGCACCTCAACCTTCTCGCCATTGCAGTCCACATAGCTCATGTTCTCCACCAGGCCCATTATGGGCAGCTGCATCTTCTGGGCGAACACTATTGCCTTCCTCACAACACTCTCTGCGATCTGTCCTGGGGACGAAACGATTATGGCGAACCGGGGAGGCGGTATGACCTGGGCGATCGTTATCACCTCGTCCCCAGTACCTGGGGGCAGGTCGTAGACCATCACGTCAAGGTCCCCCCACCGCGTGTTTGAAAGCGTGTCTACGATAAAGCGCGTCCGCAGGGCTCCCTCCCATAACAGTGGCGTCTCGCCCTCTGGCAGGAATGGCTCTATGCTCATGAACTTTATGCCGTAACGGGACTCAAGTGGCAGGAGTTCCTTGGTCTTCTCCACGACCAGGACCTCTGCGTTCCTCTCCCCCAGTACGAATGGGACGGCCGCCCCCGTCTCGTCGGCGTCGAAGAGGCCAACCCTCAGCCCCTTCTTAGCGAGGTAGAGGGCGAGGCTGGTTGCGATAAACGTCTTGCCAACGCCTCCCTTGCCGCTTAGGACTATGAGGTGTGCCTTGAATCTGCTTAGCTTCTCGTGGGCTCTTTGGAAGAGAACCTCTATCCCGGGACCACTCCGGGTAGAGGGGGCTCCCCCCGCGCCTCCGGTCCCCTTTTTGGGCACCTGTAACCTTAGGGAGGGTTTTGACGACAAATCGCCCACCGGCCATGGTGCCGCTGTTAAAATATAGACCGCCTGCGCGGGTAAAGTGTTTAGTGTAATGGTGGCTGGCAGTGGTGAAGAGTCTTAGGCTGGAAGACTATGGTGAGCTCAGGAAGAACCCCCGGATACGACCCGGCAGGCCCTTTAGGTTCAAGTGCATAAGGTGCGACGTATGCTGTGGGACGGGGCCCAATGTCCACCTCTCGGTATTCGATGTGGTGAGGATGGCCCATTATCTTGACGTGGATGTTGTGACGTTTCTCCACGTTTACACCAACCTGATAATAGCTGCCCATATCCCCCACATTGGGCTCGCAGGTGATGTGAACGGGCGTTGCGTGTTCCTGGGATTCGATGGCGAGGGTAGAACCTATTGCAAAATATACCCTGCGCGGCCCATGAAATGCAGGCTCTATCCAGGCCTCCCCATAGCGCCTGGCCATGAGGAGTTGGAGCTGGACACGAAGTGCCCGGGACTAGAGGAGGCCGCTGAGGGAGAGGAGAGCAGCGTGCCTACCGGCCTATATCGCCAATATGTGGAGGAAATGAGGATGCACTACAGGTTCATCTTCGAGGAAGTCGTGAATAAGGGGAGGGACCCGGTTGACGCACTGTATGGTGTGCTAAGGAAGCTCGCCGAAGAGCTAAAGTCGGGCAGGCTCCCCGATTGGGCTGACCTGGACAGGCTCGAAAAAATGGGCTACACTTGACCAGCGAGGAGCTCCTGGGGGCTCTGGGAGTAGAATAGTGGGGTGGGGGGCATCCTCTTACGCGCCTCTATTTCCCCATGCTGGAGAGCGCTTGTCAGTATGCTCTCTACTATGGCTTGGCTCTCCTCCAGGTTACCCGGCTCTACCCCGTGGGCCTCAGCCATTCCCTCAAGCTCAGCTGCCACTATCCTCAAGTAAAGGCCCTCCGCCTGGTGAGACTCCATCAGCATGGAACCCGTCCTCTCCAGGGCCATGATGGTGGCCCTCAGTACCACGGGTATCCTGGAGGGCTTCTCCACGCTCTCCAGCATGGAGTCAAGAGCCTCCATCACGTACTTGGAAACGTATAGGGACCTTAGCGTCGTGAACATGCTCTGCCTCTCAGCGAAATATTCGAAAGCGGACGACAGGGTCGGCCAGAGTGTTACTGTTGTCTTTGTTATTGCTTTGTCGAACATCTTTTCCTCTGCCTTCTTAATCTTAGATACGAGCCCCCCTATCTCCCTCAGGAGCCCCCTTACAACAGTCTGCGCGTGGACGAGTGTCTTCAAGGCACCATTGCTCGCCAAGGGACCCACCTCCGAGACCTAGGAAGTTTACCGACGTTTGGTCAATGAACAACTCCTTTCTTCAACAGGACCATTCTCTGCAAACAGGAGGTTGGGCGGAGAAGGCCATTATAACAGTGCTTGGCTCCATTATTGGTGGTTCCACTAACGGGCAACCCCCTACTCCATATTTAACCAGGCGGCCAGATGCAATCCCGGGTTTCGGGCTATCCCCGAGTAATGTATTATGCTAGTTTTTATGCTCCTCTGCACAACCTTGGGCGTCTCTAGTGATAAAAGGTGTCTCCGACCCTCTCCCCCAGATCATAATTTATACGAGGCTGGCCAATTTAAACGAGGACCCAAGTAAATACAGTAGGCTCAGAGGTGAATACGTTGCTGGAGGTCGTGGTCGATGAGAAGGGCAACATAGTTATAACAAACAGGGGGGACACGGAGGCGAGGCTGTGGAAGGTCGAGGTCGAGTACACGAGCAGCCTTCCAGGGACACTCTACACGGGAGAGAAGAGCAGGAGACTCAGGGTCAAGGAGGGGTTCAAGCCCGACACGACACTGAACCCTGGGTCAACCTATGTGGTGAAGACGGGGCTTGCACGTTCTTCAATAAACACAGTCAGGGTCTACTACCAGCCTGGTGGGAGGACGGTAGAGAAGCTAGAGTTAACGATAAACCCGTAAGGCTAGAACGCCCATCTATAGAATTCCTTGTACGTCCTCCCACTCCTGGGAGACGACAAGGTCGTGATACTTGTTGGCTATCCCACGTGCCTCTTTCCCTGGAGCCACGACGCTCAAGCTGACCTCCATGGGACCCTTCGCCAGCATGTATACGTCGTGGCCCTTGAGGACCCCCAGCATCTCCCCTATGACCCCGGGTTGCCTGAGGCCGTAGCCCACTAGTGAGATGGCGCTCGCCTGGCCCAGTATCTCGTAGTCACGTATAATCCTCTCATCTACAAGCGAGTCGAGTTTGCCAGAAAGTCTCTCTCCACTCCCCTGCTTCACCACGAGGTTGATACTGGTTTCGCTCACGGGTTGGCTTATTGCAATTATGTTAACCCCGGCCTCGCTGAAGGTCTTCATCACCCGCGCTGCGGTACCCAGGCGTCCCACCATGCCTGCCCCCCTGACCATGACAAGCTCCAGCCCGTTTAGGATGGTCACCGCCTTAAGGGGGGGTTTTCTCCATGTCTTGACTATGCTGGTCGATTTCTCGCTGTCCAGGCTCCTAACCCTCGTGACAATGGGACTCTCCCTCAGAGGCTCGAAGGTCCTCGGGTGGAACTTCTTCCCACCCAGGTGGGCAAGCTCGATTGCCTCGTCGTAGCTTATTACTGGTATTAGACGGGCGTTCTCGAAGACCCGGGGGTCTCCTGTCTTGACCCCCTCGACATCTGTCACCAGGTGGACCTCGCCTGCACCTATGCTTGATGCTATGAAAGTCGCAGTGAAATCACTCCCCCCACGGCCCATGGTGGTCACTTTGCCCTCTCTGGTCTCTCCTATAAAGCCCGCGACAACGGGGACCCAGTCGGTCTTGACCAGGACCCCAAGCCTCTCGGCTACCATGCTACGGGACTCGGGCAGGGGGTTGGCTTCCCCAAAATTATCGTTGGTAACAATGCCTGCTTCCCTGCCGAAGAGGGGCTTGGCCTTCACGCCCAGGGAGTCAAGCGCTGTTGCCATGAGCTGGGTGGAGATGCGTTCGCCGAAGCTTACGATGAGGTCCTTTATCCTCGCATCACCTAGGCCCAGGTAGAGGTATGCCTTGTGTATGTTCTCCAGGTGAGCGAGGAGCTCCCTCGCTCTATCCAGGTAGGGTCCCTCGCCTCCTAGCTCGCCTATAACCTTATCGTGTTTCCTTATAACGGTGAGAAGCGCGTCCCTGGAGGACTTCTCATAGGCTTCTATAAGTGCATCGGTCACGCCCTTTAGGGCAGAGACTACTACTATGACCTGGAAGCCCTTCCTCCTCAGCCCCACCACGTAGGCAGCGGCTCGTCGATATCCTTCACCACTGTCAAGTATGGATCCCCCGAACTTGACAACGACAAGCCCAGGGTTCACAACCTCGTTTCCAACCACATCACCCGCACCACGCGACTGCAGAGAAACTGGATAATTGGCAAGCGAGGGTTGATTCAAGCATTGAGTGGATTAAAAGCATTGTTCTACAAGCATTGCAAATCAGGGCCCCAAAGCTACCCTCTGGGCGAACTCCTCCACCTCCTCTCTCAGGGGGCTTGAGGTAGACCCCTCCCTCATAGCCTTGAGGCTCCCCGCGGCAACACCCATCCTAACGCACTCTCGGGGCTCCATCCGCTCCAGCATGCACGTGTTGAAGGCCGCGTTGAAGGCGTCGCCGGAGCCGGTAGTGTCAACGGCTTTTACTGGAGGAGGCGTAGCGTGTGCCCGCCCCTCCTTCCAGTACACGGTAGCGCCTCTCCTGCCTTCCTTGAGAACGAGTATGAGGTGGGGATGTCTATGAACAAGTTCCCCGGGAGATAAGTTGAAGGCTATACTGTACTCTTCCCTGTTCATGAGGAGTATGTCTATCTGCTCTAGGAGCTCCACGAGACGTGGGGCGAGACTGGGGGTCTCACTACCTGGGTCTAGGGATGCCAAGCTCCTCCAACCCAGCCTCTCCCTTGTTTCTAGGAAGGCGCTAGCTATGTCAAACCGAGTGCTCGCCAGGTGGACTAGGTGGGGCTCCCTTTCCAGACCCGAAAAGGCCTGGGTTACGTGGTTGGGTTGTAGTAAAGAGTTGACCCCCCTGTATGATATTATCCTCCTAGGCTGTTGCCCCACGTTGAGCACGACCGTTGTTCCAGGATCGCCCTCCATTTCTACTAGAAGACTCGTGTCGACGCCCTGCTCCTCCAGCCACCTGCGGAACCCTAGTCGGTTAAAAAGAGCCGTTACAGCACCGTGTAGTAGCACCCGGTGCCCCATACGGGCCACGGCTACGCTATAGTTGACAGCCCCCCCGCCCAGAGTGTGGAGTATTCTATTGGCTTTGACACTGCCGTCGGGAGGGGGTATTTCATCCACCCATACTATAACATCGATGTTAATGTTCCCTATGGCGGCCTGCAGCTTCACCGCCCTATTTCCTCCACAAGCTGGGATAGAAGTACCTCTTGCCACGCTCCTTCTTGACCTCATCCCACTCACTTAGAATCTTGACCGCCTCATTGGCCACCCTTATGGCATCGTCGACGCCCACCCCCGGCTGGAAAGTGTTGTCAACCCTGTTGGCTATTACAGCGCACACTGTCCCCGCGCGTGCCCCGTATATGCTAGAGAGAGTGAATATGGTGGCAGACTCCATCTCGAAGTTCATTACACCGGCCGCCCTAAGGTCGTCCACAATGGTCCTGGCCCAGGACTGCATGTATCCCTTGAACCCAGGCCTGCCCTGTCCCAGGTAGAAGCTGTCTGTCGACGCGGTTATTCCTACCCAGTACCTGACCCCCAGGCTCTCAGCCGCCTCGACTAGGGCCATAACCACCTCGGGGCTAGCGACGGCCGGGTACTCTGACATAACGTACTGTTTCGAGGTCCCCTCAAGCCTAACGGCGGCCAGGCTTATTATAAGGTCCCCAAGACCCACACCGGGCTGTATGCTACCAGTAGTGCCTACTCTTATGAAGGTGTCGGCACCCACTCTAAGGAGCTCCTCAACGGCAATGGCGGCGCTGGGGGAGCCTATTCCGGTCGATGTCACGCTTATTGGCACGCCCTTGTAGGTGCCCGTGAACGTCGTATACTCCCTGTGTCTTGCCACCAGCCTGTGCTCGTCCCAAGTCTTGGCAATCCTCTCAGCCCTCCCGGGGTCACCGGGCAGAAGCACGTAGCGGGATACCTCTCCGGGAGCCACCTCAATGTGGTACTGCTTCCCTCCCTCTATTGTGGGAGCGTCGGCCCTGAACGTCATTCCATGACCACCTGTTGAATATGATCAATAGTGATTGTTCATAATCAGGGCCCCGTGTAGTAATTAAATTAATTTTGGCCCACCCACTACAGGGTATGCCGACAACCCCTCGCCGGGGTCCTGAGGGGCCGGTGATGGAGGAGGCAGCCACTCGGGCTCTCCTGATATTCTCCGCTATAATAGCTCTTGTGATAACGGGTTTGGTCGACCGGCTTGTCGTGAGCCTCCTTGGCGTCGTGCTCATGATAATTACAGGTGTCACGACACCTGGGGAGGCATTCTCCTCCGTAGACTGGAACGTTATAGCCATACTGTTTGGTATGTGGGTAATCACACAGTACCTCGTAGAGGCTGGTGCGCCAACATACGTTATAAACAGGCTCTCAGAGAAGGGCTATGATTTTGACAAGTTCGTGCTAGTCATTGGCATACTCGCAGGGTTCCTCTCGATATTCGTTGACAACGTCCTCGTAATACTGCTCATAGGTACTATAGTGATAAGCACTGCCCTTAGCCAAAGAAGGGACCCCACGGTCCCAGTGGTGTTCGTAGCCCTCTCGGCCAACTTCATGGGGACGGCGCTACTATTAGGTGACCTGCCACCCCAGCTCCTGCACAGTATAGCGGGGGCGGAGTTCCTGGACTTCCTTTGGATGAAGGGCCGCCCCAGCAGCTTCCCCATACTAACGCTGGGCTTCATTCTCTCGAGTTGGGTATTCTACAAGCTCTTCATAGAGAAGAAACGAATGGAGCTAACCAGGTCCCTCGAAGTACTAGCTATAGAACAGAACCTAGTAGAAGCGTCAAGCCCCGCCTTTGACCGCAGGCTTACCCAAGTTGTCCTGTTCTTCTTTCTGCTAACCATTTTCCTAATGAGCATAAGGCCCTTGATAGGACTCCCCCTGGGCGCGATAACGATAATGGGTGCAACCCTCCTCGGAGTGACTGTGGAGATTCTCAAGAAGACGGGTAAGACAGACCCGCCCTCATTTGAGGACATAGTGGAGAAGCTAGAGTGGAAAGCACTCCTTTTCTACGCAAGCCTGTTCGCCCTGGTCGGTGGCCTTGAGAAGTCGGGCTTCCTCGAAACCCTGGCGGAGGACCTGGCCCACTTCGTTGCCGGGGACCCGGTCAAGGGATTTGCATTCATGTACTGGATAAGCGTGCCAATAAGCGCCGTTATCGAGCACGATGCTTACATACTCACGATGCTGATAGTCATACGCGACCTTGCGGAGACCACGGGAGTCGACCCCTGGCCTCTTAACTGGGCCCTCGTCTGGGGAGGCACCCTTGGGAGCAACGCTTCCGTGGCGGGCGCGCCCGCCCTATACGTGGCTTACGTTATACTCAAGAAGAACGGGATCCCCCTACCCGCCAGGAGGTTCCTGAAGCTGACAGTCACATACGCGATACTCTCAAGCGCATTAACATTCCCCCTAGGCTTCATCATATGGGGGCTCTTGTATTGAATCGATACGCTGTTGCCCTTCGTTTGCTCGGCTTTTATGGGGTAAATATTAAACGACGGAGCAACACAATTAGCAAAGAGCAAGGAGCTGGATGACGAGAACATGAGCAAAGCGGTAGAGGCGCTGAGAGTCCATGACTACCCCTACCTTGTAAGCGATCCCATATCCTATCTTGTCAAGACTGGTAGACTAGCCCTGAAAATGCCTCTCTGGAAAGCAGTCGACTTCCTAGGGGTTGAGAAGTACATAGAGGACATGATAGTATATGCGGTGGTTAAGGAAAAATACCCTCCCCCCGAGCTGGGGGAGAAAGCGGATGTCAGCAAGCTGATAGTATCATTCCACGCAGCCCTCGTCGTCCTCGCGTCCCTCCCCCAGTGGTACTCCAAAAGGTTCGCCCTGGTAATTGCCAAATCCTCGGGTGAAAAACTCTCCAGACTGGGGGACCGAGAACTAGCCCTAGTAGCACGCCTGATGGGCATAGACGTGGAGATACACGACCGCAACCCGCTCAGGATACCCTACCGCAGCTACCGGGGGCGCTTTATAAGCGCCGAGTACAATTTCAGCCTGCACTTCATAGACTACACCAAGTGGACCAGGAGGCTATCGGGTGACCCTCGTTGGAAGATAACCAACCAGCTCCTAATAGCGTCCAGAGTGTTCGTGGACAGGGACCAGCTCGTCAGGCTTGTGGAAGAGGCGATATCAAAGAGGATAGAGGAACTGGTAGACAGGTACAGTGGCTCCATCCCCCAGTCTGGACAGCTGCCCCATCCCCTGGATATTGTGAAGAATAGGGTTTCGGAGGTCCTGGAAAAAGAAGCTCCCCCACCCAAGCCGTTTGCTGAGGGGGCACGGTCGGTGTACAGGGGACCCCTGGTACTTGAGGCCTTCCCCCCCTGCATGGCCAGGATACTGGAAGAGGCGAGAAGGGGCGCCAACCTTAGCCACCACCAGCGGTTCGCCATAGCCACGTTCATGATAAGCCTCGGGGCAGGAGAGGATGATGTTGTGGACGTTTTTAGAAACGTCCCTGACTTCAACGAGAAGAAAACCCGCTACCAGGTACAGCATCTTATGGGCGCACGGGGAAGTGGCAAGAAGTATCTTCCCTACAGTTGTGACAAGATGAGGACCTTGAACCTCTGCGTGGCCGACTGTGGAACCAGGACGCCCATGCAGAAGTACTTCCAGAATCTCCGAGATAAGAGGTCCTACAGAAAGGAGGGAGGGGTAGGTGTGGGGGGACCTAGTC
>JALWDA010000063.1 GCA_027014955.1 Desulfurococcales archaeon
CTCGAGGGCCCGGTGGTCCTGCCCCGTGGCGAGCGCTACTGCTATGACGCCGTTCATGATGCCCTTGTTATGCGTAGCCGCCCGGTAGGGGTCCGCCGCCGCTATGGCGCTGGTCTCCGCGATGAGGTCCACCACCTCCTCGCCGCCGAGCGCGTCCTTGCTCACCTCCACGCTGCTCCTAACAAGCCGGCGGTCGGCGAGGTTGGTTATTATCCTCAGGACCGCCCGGCCCCCGGTTATCTCCTCGAGGTGGGGCGCTACCCTCTCCGCCATGCTGTTCACGGCGTTGGCGCCCATCGCGTCCCTCACGTCGACTATCAGGTGGAAGGTCAGCACCTTGCCCCGCTCGGTCTCGATGACCCTCATCTCCAGGTCCCGGGCCCCCCCGCCGAGCTGGACCAGGACCTTGTCCACGCTGTTCGCCAGCTCTAGGACCTCCCTCTTCCTCTCCAGAACCCGGTAGCCCCTCACGTAGGGCTCGTCCACCCCCACCAGGTGTATCTGGCTCACCATGAGGGGCTCCGTGGCGAAGCTCCTGATGCCATCCCCCTCCCTCATGAAACGGGCCGCGTTGCTCGCCGCCGCCACCACGCTGGACTCCTCAATCACCATGGGCACCAGGTAGTCCCTCGCGTTTATCCGGAAGTTCGTAGCAACAGCGAAGGGGTAGGGCATCGATCCAATAACGTTCTCAATCATCGTATCCGCAATGCGGGGGTCCAGACCCCCCCACCTGCGGAGCAGCTCAACCTCCTCCCCGCTGAGCCCAACCAGCTCGCGGACCTTCTCCAAACGCTCCTCCACACTCATCTTATAGAACCCGGGGATACGCGAGTTCTCAACCGGCATGCAACACAACCTCCCTTCGACCATAGTCTAAACAACAAGGGGAGCCAATACTGCAAAAAACTAACAACCACCCAACTATATTAAGATTACATCACTCTGCACAACCCTCCAACTACAACTATTACGTTGATTTACAGCTATGAAAACCTAGAAGGGTATAGCCTACGCCAGAGGAGCTTGCCAGTAGTATATGTATGGGAGTATAAGTACAGTGTTACTAGCACAAGCCTAAGTACACGATATTTAATTGACACGAATAGTGCTGAGGTTCGGTAGTCTTACTAGTCCTTTATATTGTGGTGGGTACATCGTATGTCCGTTGGTCATTTGGCATACATTTAGTTGAGCATCATGATTCCGAAATTTAATCTGGTAATACAATATCTAAAAGAGTATGACTCCCTCCTTTTGGAATAAGACTTTTCTGAATCAGGCTCGACAAAGTATAGCCTGATGATTAATGTATATATAGGGTGGTGCCCCGTGGGCACTTTCTACGCGTTTTATTTGAGAAACATCAGTTTCACTGAGCTTGCCGGAGAACTGAGAGAGTTCGTTAAAAGAAACCCACCCAACCTTGACGAAGAGCTGACTAAGGGATTCATAGATTTCGAGGAGGGCTCGGATTACATCGCGTTCAAATACTATGAAACATATAAGCGAACATATTTCGACCCAGCCCGTAAAGTTGAGATGGAGGAGGTCCTTCCAAGAACAGTGGACATCGGTGTAAGTAGGGAACCTTTTATGTTGATACTGAGGGCACGGTTTCCAAGACAGAGGGACCGGCTATTGAGTTTGTTGCCAATACCCGACGGTAATAGAGTGGGAATAGAATTCAGTGGTGACTTTATCGAAACCCTTAACAAGATAGGCCCAGAGCACATGTGGTACGGAAAGATTATGGGCGAGGACATGGAGAACATTGGGAGAAAAGGCGTGGATAGGGATTCCAGCACGCATAAAATAGTTGAGCACTATGGGGGCTACGATGAGCGGGATAAGAGCTTGGAGGAGAAAATGGTGTTCAGAGACTATGCAATCCTATCGGTTGCTTTGAGGGACATCACCCTCAACCTCAAGGTCTACAAGGATGGTAAAATAACTGTCTTCAAGCCCCAAATACCCAAAGCAATAGACTTCGCTACGGCCATTCCTTATTTAAGTGAGGCATTTAACAAGATATATCAGAGATTCCTGGTATTCAGGGAACTCAGCAGGGGTCCTGGTAGATAGACTTGGCTAAGATGGAGTTCAGCAGGGAGCTCACTAGAAAGGCCATACGCACACTAATAAGGTATGCCGAGATGCACAGGGGGAGACAGTTCAATATAGGCAAATACAGGATAGTGCCCAAGGCACTATACATCTGCGAAGGAAGTGGATGCTTCTACGTGTTCACGTTCTCGCAGAACATACCAAACGTCAGAGCAGTGGTGGTTGACGTAGGGGGCATACACCCAAAGTATGCCACCCAGCTCGAGCTGAGGGAGGATGGCTCGGTTATTGTGACACCCAGCGAGCGCAGGGGCAGGGATGAGATTAGGAGATTCCTGGAAGAAGTCGCTTCAGGATGACCTATGCCTCTGAAACTTGCACAGAGGGATCTAAACCTCATTTCATTCATGATTCTCGTCGCTGGAATAGTTGTTACTATAATGCAGTATACTGGTAGGCTGGGCCCCAGTCTCTACGCTCTGGTTTTGAACATGATATTGTATCTGGTTGCCTTCTATGTCCTCTACCTGGGCCAGAGGTTCAGGTACTTCACGGTGTATCCGAGGAGGGTGCTTGTGCCCGATTCTGAGGAAACCCAGAGGAGCTATTTTATACAACCTTGGTTGCCCGGCGAAGGTGTTAAGTGGCGTTGTGAAGTATACGAGTTCCACTTAACTATCAGGGCCCCATTGATACCCGAAAGGATAGATGTTGACAACCTTATAGTCATGGGCCAGAGCGAATTAAATGAATGCATAAACAGGGGGGTGATTGAGGGCGACGACTACGTTATTAAATGCATTTTCAGGAACAACAAGTATCAATTCAACTTCAAGCTAAAAACGCCGATCGAGGCCGACCAGAACACTAGGATTACTATTACTGTGAACAGGGGGAAGAGCCAGGAATATGCCTTGGAAAACCCGCCTTACATCGAGTATAATATCGTCTATAAGACGCCCGGCTCTCTTTTCATACACTTCAAAGATGGTACAATCATTTACTGAGCTAAATACCTAGGTCACGTGTTACAACCAGGTTCAAATCTCATGGTTTGTGTAGTTTCTGTGAATTAGTCGAGAAACAAACGGATATATCCATAATAATAGCATGAGATATTATAGACGTGTTTGAAACACGTAGAGAGGCTCGATGCGCAAACAACCCAGGGAGCCTCATAAGGGGAGTTAGTCAAGGACGGATTTCGCTTGGGTGTGCTAATGGCGTCCAAGAACAAGGTAGGGAAAGGAGAAAGAGTAGTACTCAGGGACGATAGGATAGATTCTACTAATAGTGGTAATGATGATATTAGTGATATAGTTGGCCTCGGAATGTATTCTGACTATAGTTGGAAGGGGGAGGACTTGGCAGAGGCTCTGAGGAGCCTGTACGGTATTCCCAAAGACAAGCTAGCCCCTGATTCTAGAGAGCAAAGGCCGAGTGAATAGCACCATACGTATACCCGAAGTGTATAATGGGAATATTGAAGTAGCAGAGGATGCTATTTATTGCAATAATGGCAAGATGTTGGACTGAATTCAGACGGATTTAGCAAGAAGCCTTTATCTTAGAATTTGTAGTTATTTAGCCAAATGTGTTGTTATGAAACGGTAACATCTTGTAGAAACCAGCGAACTCCCTAACCAAGTGTGCCATAGGCAAAGCTCTGGGACCTGATATAGCTTATGAAGTCGTTTCTGTTCAACGTGCCGTGGTAGCGACGGATTAATATCATAAGTACTGGGCTTGTGTAGAAGGGGGTGTTCAGAGTCCTTTGGCTTGTTCCGTCTTTTTGTTTGTAGGTTTTCTTTGTATATATTAGTTTATGCGTTTACTTATCAACTATTGTCATAACCTTTTAAACGCCAACGATTATAATCAAACAATTGTGACACCCCTGGCAGGTTGCCCTATCCCGGCCTCAGCCCTACGCACACAAGGCAAGGGGAGGGTGGGGCAGGGTGGACAACCTGACAGCGGCGCTTGTGCTCCTCCTAGTGGCCCTCTCCGGCGCCATTGTGGTGGGGAACCTGGCCCTTAACCAGGCCTCGGAGCTCAGGGACGAGCGCCTCCCGGGGACACCCTTGTTTGTAGAAGAGGTGACGCGGGGGTATCTGCATGTACGCAACCTGGGCCCGGGGGAGGCCCTCGTGGACGCCCTCTACGTCTACGACACCACTGGGGAGAAGCTTATAGCCACGTACAGGTACCCCACCCCCATAAAGC
>JALWDA010000064.1 GCA_027014955.1 Desulfurococcales archaeon
GGGCACCTTCTTCATGCCCCTCCTGTACGCGAAAATGTTGGTCACCCTGTGGAGCACGAACACCACCAGAGCCCCCAGCGCGAAGACGCCCCATCCGGGCTTCACGCAGGGGCCGCAGAGATAGACCGCGAGGGTCGCGCCCAGGTAGAAGTCAAGCTGGTCGGCCACGGGCATGCTGGCGCCCCTCTCTATACCCAGCCTCCTCTTGAAAAAGCTCTTCACCACATCGCCCACCAGGGCGCCCGCGCTGGAGACCGCGGCGGTGGCGAGGACAACCCGGGCCTCGAACCCCATCATGCTCCCCAGGGGGAGCCCCACGACCACCCCCGCGATCAGTCCTGCAAGCATGCCCACGAGGAGGCCCTCGAAGGTCTTCCCATCGCCCAGGAGCCTCCGCCCGTCCCAGAGCCTCCTTCCAAAGTCTATGGGGTGACCCCTCCTACCTCGGAGGACGGCCACGGGGCTCCCGTTGGCAGCCATGGCGGGTCCGTAGACGATCAGGAACAACCCTATCCCCTCCAACACTCCCTCCAATAAACCCCCCCTCCACCTATCTCGAACAGGCAGGAGACCCCCTCGGGTATGCTAGCCCTTCTCACGGTCCCGGGCAGCTTCCCCAGCCTAATGGCGAGAGTATGGTACCTGTCAAGGATGGGGGCGCCCGCGGGCCTGTCCTCCTCTAGGCTCACCTGGGCGGTTGACAGGACCCTCGCACCCTCCCGGGCCATTTGTAGGAGGAGAGCATTAATAAGCATGAACTCATCCTGGGCAAGCTCCCCTCCCCACGCATAGGGCCTGTAGAGGGAGTTAACGCTGTCCACAACGAGCGTGGGGGGCAGGGAGCCGCCCCCCATTATTCCGAGGAGTGTGTCGAGGAGCTCCTCCTGGGAGAAGACGTTGGCGATCCTGAGCCTGCCCAGGTCATCCGCGAATATCTGCAGGGCCCTCTCGTCGTTGGGGGAGCCCTCGGTGTTCACGTAGAGGACCCCCCCGCCCATCGCGTGGGCGATGTGGAGGGACAGGCTGGTCTTTCCCGAGGAGGCGGGACCCACAAGGAGAACGTGGCACCCGTGCCTGCAGTGCTCCAAAACAAGATCCTCCAGGGTCACGTGATCCTCCATTGGGGGGCTCCTCTCACTTTCCCCGGGGCTTGTAAAGTATTATAGACTCGCGGGTAAAATATAAGGGCCAGCACAGCTGGGACGGTGTGTAGTGGGGCTTGTCAGAGGTAGTCCTCGCGGTCGTGGACCCCAGGGCCTTCTCCTACCTGAGGGAGAGACTAAGGGAGCTCGGCATAGGCTTCTCCGTTCCACGTGAGCTCCCCGTGGATTGCAAGCGGGGGCGGTCGGTCAAGAGGATCCTCCCCCGCTTGCAA
>JALWDA010000065.1 GCA_027014955.1 Desulfurococcales archaeon
CGCTTGTACAGGGGACCGGACTCGTCCCTCCTCTCCCCCCGGGCAACAGCGTCGCTCACCACTATGACAAGCGCCTCCTTATCCACCTCGTGTTTACCATGGTGGTTCATAACAACCCCCCGCCGAAGCGGAACTAGTGTGCACATTTATGTTTGTGGGAGACCATTTTATTCATAAGCGCCATTATAAGGAAGTCGTCGAAACAAACAAGGTCAACCATGTGTATTAAGGGTGGAGAAGGAGGGTGACGCCAACGCCAATGGATTGTGAGGAGGCCCGACGCTGGCTACGCTTCGCTTCCCAGACACTGGCTTCTCTCAGGGCTGACCTCGAACAGGGTTTCTACAACTGGGCCTGCTTCAAGGCCCAGCAGGCGGCGGAGCTTGCCCTAAAGGCAATAGTAAGGGCACTGGGCCTGCCGGGTCACGGTCATAGCCTGCCCAGCCTGTGGAGAGAGGCCGTGGAACATTGCGGGGATTTGGGGGAACTCCATGGCTGCACTGTTACTCTCAACCAGTACTATATACCTCCACGCTATCCCTATGCCTGGCCCGGTGACGTTTCCCCTGAAGAACTGTACACGAGGGAGGACGCTGAAAGGGCCCGGGAGTGCGCCCAGAGGATATACAGGGCGGTGGAGGGGTGCCTGGGGGAGTGCCTGTGATAATCCCCGCCCGGAGGATAAGGGAGTGGGAAACCTTGTTGAAGGAGGCGGAAGAGTTCGCCAGGAGCGTTGCTAGGAAGCTTGCCCCGGCAACGGTTATACTCCACGGCAGCGTGGCGAGGGGGGACTTCAACCTGGGGAGCGACATCGATGTTATAGTTGTCTCTCCCAGGTTCCGTGGAACCCGGCCCCTGGACCGCTACGAGCTCTTCCAGGAGGAGTGGATGCGGGCGCCCCGTGTGGAGCCTCTGCCCTGGACTCCTGAGGAGCTGGAGAGGGCCCTGGAGAGCCCCTCTTGGGGAGAGGCCCTCCGCAGGGGCTACGTGTTGCTACGCGATGACCTGGGTTTGGAGAAGCGGATTGTGGAGAAGACGGGGTCTAGGCCCCGGAGTCCTGCCCCTGCCCCAATTCGGTAGCGGGGGTCCGTCTAGGTGGGTTTGAAGGTGGTGTAGGCGCTGTTCTGCTGGAGGGTGTAGATGCTCTTGTACCCCGTGTGGTAGTACAGGTCGCTCGCCAGTACTATGCGGTCGTCCATCACAATCTCCACCCCATATAATGTAGCCTGTAGGGGCCTCGGAGTGTTGTAGTCGAGCAGGCTCGCAAAGTCCATTCCAAGGCTAGTGGCGACTCCGGTGTATGACCGTGTGGCAATGTTGTTCCCACCCTGGCTCACGTTCCACAGCAGCCTACCGTTGCTCCTATCGTAGGT
>JALWDA010000066.1:0-745 GCA_027014955.1 Desulfurococcales archaeon
TGTGAGGGGGGGATATAATGAAGGATGGGCGCTATCCCTCGCCCTGGAGGCGGCTTCTCAGGAATACCATGTACCCCGTGTGGACCACCTGGACGGGGAGGGGGCGGAGGGCCTCTGGGTTGGCCTGGTACTCCCTCACCTGGGTCTCGAGGACGCGGGGGTCCGCGAAGCCCCCATGCCTCTGCACCTCTCTGAGGAGCTTGGAGACCTGGTTGACCGTGGGGAGGAAGACAACCAGGCTCCCGCTGGGCCTTAGGGCCCTGTGGGCGGGCTCCAGCACGTTCCAGGGGTCAGGCATGTCTAGGAAGACAGCGTCGAGGCCCTCATGGGGGATGCCCTGCCTCACGTCGTGTATCCTTAGCTCGACCACCTCTCTGCACTGGGGGACGAGGTCTAGGTTCTTCTCCGCCGTGCCGAGAACTCGGGGGTTCACGTCGTAGGCATAGACACGGCCCTGGGGCGCCACAGTACACGCCAGCACCATGGTGAGGAACCCGCTGCCAAACCCGGCTTCAGCGACCCGCGAGCCCCTCTCCACGCCCGCCATGAGGGTCATGAGGGAGGTGTCCTTGGGGTAGATGACCTGTGTACCATGCGTGGCTAAGCCCATCTGTATGTCGGGGAGGCTAGGCCGGTGGATCTCGACGCGTGCCCCCGTGCTTGTCTTGACACCAGCCCCCCATGGTGTGCCGACGAGCGCGTCGTGGCTTATCCTGCCATAGCGGGTGTCGGTGAACCCCCCGGG
>JALWDA010000066.1:755-4267 GCA_027014955.1 Desulfurococcales archaeon
GGCCTGGGGACTATCACCTTCCTCTGGCCGTTGGGGAGGAGGACCAGGACGGGCTCCCCATACACGGGCCCGTCTCTACCCTGGTGTCCCGGCAAGGCTATCAGCCCAGCGCCTCGTCCAGCCCCACGCCAATGGGGGACTCCATGTCCTTGCCGAAGTACTTGAGGAGGAACTCCTGGGCTATCTCCTTCAGGGTCATCATAACACGCGTGTCCTTCTCCCCCAGCATTGACGCCACGGCCTCCCATGGCCTGCCCTGGAGCACCTTTGCCAGGAGTATGGTCTCCTTCCGCTCGTCGAGCCTCACCCGGGTCCTTCCGTGGTGGAGGAAGTAGTGGAGGGCCACGTCCATCATCACGTCGCTCAGGGCCTCGTAGGTCATGGGGCCGTAGGAGTATATCCAGAGACGGTCAACTGACACGGGGTCCAGGGAGAGCACGTCCTCCCCCGGGAGGCCCCCCAGGCTCCTTATCATCAGTAGGGCGGCGTCGGTCTCCAGGTCTGAGTAGACGTCCCTGAAGCTCTTGACCAGCTTGTTCAGGAAGTACACCTTGCCCGCCTGGGCAACCTTCTCGGCCGGGGGGCTTATTGGCTTGAAGACGATGAGGGTGTACTCGCCGCTCACCGGGTTCCGGTCGGGGCTCATGTGGAGGGGGAGGAACCCATTCCTGACCCAGAACTTGACCAGCTTGTAGTTGACCCCGAACCCGCTTCCCACCCAGTCCAGCCCCCTGGAGCGGGCCTCCTCCACCAGCTTCGCCAGGGCGAAGGAGCCTATGCCCCGGTCCTGGACCTGGGGGTGGGTGGCTATCCTAACTATGCGGTAGCCCCTCATGGAGCCTATCTCCCTTATCCTGAGGTGCTTGAGGAGCCTGTCGGGGATAATGTTGCCGGGTATCTTGTTGCCCCTGAGCAGGAGGTCAACCGTCTCGTCGTCGAGCGAGCCCTCCACGGCTATCTGGAGGCTTGCGACAATGCTCCCGCTCCGCGTCCTCACGGCCCTTATAATGTGGTGGGGTGCGTCCGCGAGGAGCCCCAGGTCATCGGGCTGGTTGCGGTAGTGTGCAAGCACGTATATGCCGAAGAGGCTTCTGAGCACCTCCTGGTTCTCGCGGGTGAACAGCTCCTCGGGCCGGAGCTCGAGGTACTCGAGACGGCCCTCCTTGATGTCCTCCAGGTCCTCTTCCCCCAGCTTGGCTGGCTCGGCGTCTAGGAGGAGCGTGTCGTAGAGCCACGCTTCTATCGGGTCGCCCACCCCGTACCTTATGGGGGTGTGCATCTCGAAGGTGTGGAGGTCGGCGCTGGGGTCCTCCCTCAGGCTGCCCATGAACCTTATGCTGAACCCCCTGCCCGCCCCCTCGTAACCATGTATCGTGGCGGTGAAGACTAGGCGGTCGTGGCTCCGATATATCTTGAGGAGCTGGGGCACGTGTATGCCCGAGGCCTCGTCCACCGCCACTATGTCCCCCTTTATCCGGGGGACGACTATCGGCTCCCAGTACTCTATGCTGTAGAAGGGTCCCTTGAGCTCGATGACGTTGCCCTCCCTGCGTATCTCCCGGACCTTGTCCCCGAGCCTCTCCGCAGCGGTTTTGGCCAGGGCGAAGAGGGCCTGCACGTTCCCGGGGCTGGGAGCCGTGACTAGTATCCGGACCCTGTTCTTGTACTCCCGGAGAGCGTGGGCCACGCCCACGAGACCGAGTCCCAGTGCGCTGGACTTGCCCCTCCCCCTGTCCGATGTTATTACAATGGTCGTCCTCTTCCCCCGGGGGGGTTTGGGCACCAGTTTCTCGAGGAGCCTAACCGCCTGGGCCTGGTCGGGGGTCAGCGTGAGCTCGTATATCTCGGGGGGGAAGACGTTTCCCCTGACCCTCTCCTCTCCAACCCCGGGCTCCTGCCTCCTAGCCTGGGGCTTCTTGCGTGACTTGGGCTTCTTTAATACCCTGCCCCCCTGGGCATCGTAGATCATTATGCCCGGGTGGGTTAGCAGCTTGTCCTTGAACCACGATATGAACACGTGGCGGGGCTCGCTGTACCCTGGGACTAGGAGCTTCTGCTTGAAAATGGTCATCCACCGGTCCCACTCGTCCCAGGGGGGTGTGAGGAGAATGACCAGCCCCCCGCCCCTCACTATCTCCACCAGGCGACCCACGTCGTTGGGCTTGAGGTCGTCGTTGAGATCCAGCACCAGCATATCGAAGGTCGTCCCCAGGTAGCGGTCGGTTTTCTCATAGACGTCGATGACCCTCTCCACGCCCATCTCCTTGAGGCTCACGTGTTGCTTCATGTAAAGGCGGAAGGCCTCCTTCCTCACCCTGCTGGTGTAGAACTCATCATGGTACATGTAGAGGACCCTTATGAGGGCACGCCCCTTGCTCCTGAGGAGCTTGGAGACCCTCTGTATGGCAATCGCCGCAAGGAGGCCCTGCGCCCCCGGCTCCCCCCCGCTTATGACCAGCATCCTCCTATGGTTCTCTGCGTAGGCCTTCTTCATCTCCTCCCTCAGCTTCTTGAGGGCCTTCCGGTACTCCTCGGTAACTATCACCGACTTCCTGCCCAGGGCCCTCTGGGCCTCCTTCTCCACGTCGCTCCGGCTCAAAACCATCTCGGGACCCTCCCGGGAAGCGGGCGAGTGGGCAGAAGCTTGATGGTGCTGGTTCCAGGATGCCCGCCCCTGGGGGCGGGCCCCCGTAGCCTCCTATAGTCTAGGGCGGGTTATATAGGGTAGCCTTGCCGATAAACTCTCGGCTGGGGAACCAACGTTGCTTGGGGGCTGCGTGTGAAAAAACAGGTTTAGGCTCCCAGGATTATCCTTTTGAGCTGCTCGCCCAGGCGCTCGTATCTCTGTATGTCCTCCTTGGTTAGGCTGGGCTTGACCACCTTCATTGCCTGGAGGAAGTATTTCATCTCCACTGGGCGGGCCTCGAACTTCTCCCTCAGGGCGCTCATCACGGCCTCCCTCACGAGCGCCTCCAGGTCGGCGCCGGTGTAGCCCTCAGTCATCTCAGCTATCTTCTCCAGGTCCACGTCGTCCGCGAGGGGCACGTTGCGCGTGTGTATCTTGAGTATCTCGAGCCTCGCCTTCTTGTCGGGCGGGGGCACGTAGATGAGCCTGTCGAAGCGACCGGGCCTCAGCAAGGCGGGGTCGAGTATGTCGGGCCGGTTCGTCGCGGCTATCACCACTACGTTGGTGAGGGGTTGTATGCCGTCCATCTCGGTCAGCATCTGGTTGACTATCCTGTCGGTGACCCCCGACGTGTCGTGGCGGAAGCCCCTCGCGGGGGCTATGGCGTCTATCTCGTCGAAGAACACTATGGTTGGGGCGACCTGCCTTGCCCTCCTGAATATCTGCCTAACCGCCTTCTCGCTCTCGCCCACCCACTTGCTCAGCACCTCGGGGCCCTTAACAGCTATGAAGTTGGCGTTGGCCTCGTTGGCCACAGCTTTCGCTAACAGGGTCTTACCACAGCCGGGCGGGCCGAAGAGGAGCACTCCCTTGGGGGGCTCTATAC
>JALWDA010000067.1 GCA_027014955.1 Desulfurococcales archaeon
GGATGAGGCCCTTGCCCCGGTGAACGGCACGGGGCTGGTTCAGGCGGAGATGGACTTCAGGCGCCTTAGGAGCATGGGGTTCACCCATGTGTTCATACCCGTTTTCGTGAACCAGACGAGCGTGAACAGCAACGACCCCGCGCTGAACACGGACCGGTTCGGAGCCGACTATCTCAGCCCAACGGGCAACCTCTCCCGGCTTGTTAGGCTAGCCAAGACTGAGGGGCTGGTTGTCTGCCTCAGGGTCTTCCTGACCTACGGGGACTGGGGGTGGAGGGGCGAGGTACAGCCCAGCGACCCCGCCCTGTGGTTCACCAACTACCGGGCCGCCGTGGACCAGGTTGTGGACTTCGCGCGGAGGGAGGGTGGAGTGCCTGGAGGTCGCGAGCGAGATGGAGCGTCTCTACACGCCCGGCAACGACGCTGAGTGGGCGAGTCTCATCAGGGACACGCGCGGGGCCCTGGGGAGCGGGTCTCTGGTCTTCATAACCATTAACCACCACGACGTCGCCTCTGGCCGGATATCGGGGTCCCCCACCGACCCCCTGAGGGAGGCCCTTGGGGAGTCCAGCCTCATCGGAGTCTCGGGATACTTCAACCTGACCCCGCCCAGCGGGCCCTCCAGCCTGGCCGACGCCATAAGCGCGTGGAGCGGGGGGAACCCCTATGGACTGGACTACCTATCCCTCCTCGAGGGCCTCTCACGGGGCTATGGGGGCAAGCCCCTGCTGTTCACGGAGCTGGGCTACAGGAGCGTGGACGGGGCCGGTTACACTCCATGGGACTACACCACGGACCTGGTAAAGGCCCAGGACCTGGGAGAGCAGGACCTGCTCTACAGGGCCTTCTTCACAGTGTACCGCGACCTCCTCATCCGCGGGACGGGTCTGGCGGGATATGGGCTCTGGGGCGCCGAGGTGGGGCTCCCCTACAAGTGGGATGGATACGACTTCTTCTCCAAGCCCGCCGGTGCCTCCATAGCCCAGTACCAGAACCAGCCCCTGCCCCCGGGGGCCATGGTTCTTAGGATGCCCGGGCCTCCCTCGACACTTGACGCCCAGGTCTACTACGGCTACTGGATGATAAGGAGCTCCGAGTACCCCCTACAGCCCACGTTCAGCAACAGGCTGAGCCTCATCGTAAACCTGACCCTAGAACAGCTGCCCCCCAACGCCAATGTGGAGGCCGCGAAGCTGGGCCTGACCACGGGGGTTGTGTTCAACGTGGAGCTTGAAACAAACAGTAATGGAGAGATATACAGGATCGCCATGAAGACAAGCGCCGACGGCTGGAGCTACGTGTTCCAGGTCCTAACCCCACCCTTAAGCCTCCCCCTTACCCAGCCCCTTACCCTCA
>JALWDA010000068.1 GCA_027014955.1 Desulfurococcales archaeon
CCAGCGGGCTTCTACCAGGAGATAAGCGGCCAGAAAGAGGCAACCAGCGCCCCCAGCACTACCGGGACCCCCACCGAGACAGTGGAACGTGAGACAGCCAGGCCAAGCGGAGAGACCCCCATAACCACCCAGCCGGCCCAGGAGGAGGCCAGTGGAGAGGAAGAGGCGCCGGGAGCCGGAGAAGCTGAGGCCAAGGAAGGAGGCGGTTCAGGCGCCCTCGTGGCTGCGGTGGTCCTGGTGATAGCCCTCGCGGCTGGGGGGTTCCTCTTCATGAAGAGGGGCCGGGCCTAGCCCGGTTTTATCCCCTGTTCGCCTCTTTGGAACGCCTTGTTTCTCTCGATGAACTAATATATACCCGACCTTCTCAGGTAAATAGCGGCACTTCCTCTGCTTAGAAGCCTGTCTTCACAATCGTGAGCATGCCTGATGGGAGCCTTGGGGCTGATAACATGGAGAGACAGTGCAGTGAAGTGACCCGGATTGCAGGGGTTACTAGGTTATACATAGGGGCTCTGGCGTTGGCCGTCCTCCTCACCCTCATAATACTGCTTGCTGCACCCGCTTTGGCGCAGAAGATTGACGACGAGTTCGTGGACCCTCGGGGCGACTATAGGGTGATGCTGATGGTCGCGGGTGAGGGCAACGCGACAGGCAGCCTGCCCCTGGACTCCTTCGACCTGGTGAGAATCACCGTCTATGACTACCCGGGGGCCAAGGTGGTGGAGGTCGAGACAGCGGGTCCCCCGCTCTTGGAGCTACTCAACAGAACTGAGGGCACCCGATATGAGCTAACAGTGCCCATAGACACCGACGGCGACGGGGTGGGGTGGGCCTACGGGGCGCATATTGGCACGCTCTTGACAAGGCCTGGTTCCCTCGCCTACCTTATCCCCGGCGAGGAGGGTGCCGAGCCCCTTCCCCTCGAGCTCAGCGTGGAGGGCAACGCGCTGAGGGTGGATGTGCCCAAGGAGCTCCTGGGCGAAGATGCGGGTAAGCAGTGGAGGCTGGGGAGGGTCCCGGGCTCACTGCCCCAGCTGGTCGCGTACATCTATGGCGAGGAAGGGATGACACGCGCCATGGTGGTGGACGAGGTCCTCCCCCAGCCCAGCGTAACTACCACTGCCACCACAACGGCAATCACCTTAACGGTCACTGAGGGGGAGGAAGCGACCACGGCTGTAACAACCATACCAACCACCAGTCCCCCCAGCTCTCAGGACATTGAGGACCTCTTCGAGATGGAGCCCACCGACCCCAGCCTCAACGTCTACCTAACAGTAGATAGGCTGGATGTCTACAAGTTTGTGGAAGACGGCGTCACCTACGCGCTCCTATACCTTGAGGCAAAGATAAGCGCTCCCGAGTCCAAGGACCTGGAGCTACACGCCCTAATACGCCTCAGGAACGGCGAGACCCTCCCCTCAACCCTACTAGTCCTGAGGCAGATGGCGGAGGTAGCGGGCACCGACCCCGCGTATGGAGTGGTGATAAGGGACTACGACCCCCGGAACAAGCTGGGGGGAGTTCTGGTCCTCCACCCCCGAGCACCCGGAGACTACAGTGATGCCCGGCTTATTGTCATTGCCATGGGGAGCGTCTCCGACCTCGACCCCTATCCCGAGGAGATTACGAGCATAACCCTACTGCTTAGGGCCTCGAGGGACACCCAGTGGAGGCAGTGGAACCTCGCTACCGTAGAAGTTAAGCCCCGGCTCATAAACGCGGAGCCCCCCGATTGGGTTGAGGACATGCTCGAGGAGGGCAAGGGGCTTCCCCGCCTACCCAAAGTAAGCACAGCGCCCACAAGCACTTCAGTTGAGGCTAACGAGGAGAATCGCCTGGCCACCGAGACCCAGTATAAGGAGAGGGGGACCGTAACAACAACAGCGGCTCCCCCACAGCCCCCGGTTGGCCAGGTTGGGGGAGGAGAAGGTAAAGAGATGGAGGCAGGGCACGAGCGGGGAGAACAACGTGAATCACCCAAAGAAGTGGAGGAATATATAAGTGGGAGCGTGGGGACATCTAAGGCTCCTACCATTAGCGCGGGTGAAGAGAGAGAAGATGAAGAGGCCAATGAGGCGGCCGCTGAGGAGGTGGAAGCAAGGGATGCTGAGCGCGAGTCCCCTAGGGTGGAGAAGGAAGGAGGAGGCCTACCGGGGTTGAGTGGGGGCGAGATAGCCGTTATAGTGGTAATAGCGGCCCTAGCGGGCGTTGCACTGGCATTTATTAGGAAGAAGCTGGGCTAGTTTTCCCTCCTCCCTTTTTCGCTAATGCGGGCCCGAGGACAAGGCCCGCGCCTACTCCCGCGAGGATTATTCCTAAAAGCGTCATTGTCCCCGCGAAACCCTTGGGAGTACTCGTGTCAAGTATGCTTACGGATGTCTTTAGGCTGGAGAGGAGGGGGTAGAGGCTCTGGACCTCCTCGGGTGATAGGCTGAGTCCCTGGCCCTGCTGGGCGGCGTCGTGTAGGCGTAGGAGGAGTCCCGAGTACTGTGGGCCCCTGGTCACGAGGCTCAGTAGCCTGTGGGCCTCGTCCTGCCCCCGGGCCCAGTCGGCGAGGAGCAAGCCCAGGGCGGCTAGCAGGAGTCCCGAGACTATCAGGCCTATGGCTAGGCCCTTTAGGAGGTCCTTGCTCGGCATGCCCCGCGCCTTCTCCTCTGCCCTTATTGTGGGCTTTTCACTTGACTGTGGCCTGCTCCTGCTCGTAGCTGGCGTGGCATCCCTTGAGTATGGTCTGGACCTCCAGGACGCTTGCCTCTAGCAGGGGCATGCCGCCTTGGTAGAGCACAACCTTTGACCCGGGCCTGTATATGCCGTCCACGACTATGCTGGACTCGACTATGGGGCTTCCCCCGTACTTTGATACGAAGTCGCTCGCGGGGTACAGTGCGGCGACTGTGAACCCGTCTTTGCCCCTGAGTATGAAGAGGGCGTAGGCCTCCCCGGTTTCGGGGTTCCTGGCTATCGCGTATGCCCCCCGGGCCTCCACCTGGTATATGTCGCCGTTGTAGACCATAGCGTAGCTCCCCATGCCCAGGGGGTAGTTGTCCCCCTGGACGGTCACGCGCGTGTCCCTCGT
Source organism: Desulfurococcales archaeon (assembly GCA_027014955.1). Lineage (GTDB taxonomy): Archaea > Thermoproteota > Thermoprotei_A > Sulfolobales > Fervidicoccaceae > JALTXS01. The sequence continues at coordinate 3,080 of JALWDA010000068.1, forward strand.
GACGCTGGCTAGGCTGGAGACCTCGTTGTACTTGGAGGCGCTTATGCTCGCGTACCCCACAAGGACTATGGCTGTGAGGAGAACGAGGCTGAAGAGGAGGCTAGTCTTCCTCAAAGCAGGCACGCTCCCAGAGGGGCTTTAACGACCAGTTATAGCCACTTATATAGAACGCATCGGCCCCCTTTAAAGCCCACGCCCTACTCTACCAGGAACCGGGAAAGCCCCACGCCCAGTGCGAGGAACCCCAGCCCCAGCCCCAGGAGTCCTAGGAAGGATCCCGGGGAAGGAGAGTGCCCCGCCAGCACGTCCACCAGGGAAGGAGCGGCAGTGTTTATGAAGGGGGCGAAGAACACGAGCAGCAGGGCAGGTGCCAGGCTACCCCGGGCCCCGCTGTATACTAGCATGGAGCTCGCCAGGCTCGCCACGGCGCCGAGGAAGAGGCTCGAGGCACCCAGCCAGGCCACGAGCCCCCCCAAGTAGACTTGGGGGACACCGCTGAAGAAGAGGGCAGAGAGGGTTAGCAGAAGGCTGCTAGCCAGTATAAGTAGTGTGGAGTACAGGGCCTTGGAGACCATGAGGAGCCCCGGATCCAAGGGGGTCAAGCGGAGCCCATCGAGGGTACCTGCATCGGCCTCCCTCAGGAAGGAGGCGTGCACCGTATATATTGCCAGGAAGACCATGCCCAGGGGCAGGGCAGCCGAGATAAGGGAGGGGGCGGGCCAGAGACTACTCCTATACACTAGCCCAACCGCCACGCCTGCAGCGAGGCTGAAGACCCCCAGGACTGTGAGGTTAAGGGGATTACGGTAGTCAAGGAGAAAGTCCTTCCACACCAGCATGTAAAGAGTCCTAGCCAGCCTCAACTCGTCTCTCCTCCAACGCCTATGAGCCTCCCCTCCACCAGGCGCAGCACCCTGGAGGCGAGGCCCGTGTACTCGTCATCCGGCCGGGGGGCGGCCATGACCACTGCTATGCCCTCCCTTCCAAGCTCCTGCAGCATATCCACGAGTCTCTGGGAGGCCTCCTCATCCAGCCCCGTAAAGGGCTCGTCCAGCAGGAGCAGGGAGGGCGAGCTTATTAGTGCACGGGCCAGGTCGGCCCTCTTCCTCCACCCGTAGCTGAGCTGGGAAACCCTCTTCCCCCTGACTCTCTCCAGCCCCAGCGTTTCCCACGCAATGTTGTCCCCGGGCCGGTAGTCCTCCCAACCGTGGAGGCTGGCGTAGAACCTCAGGTTCTCCTCCACCGTCATCTCGGGGTACAAGAGGGGCGAGTGGCCCACATAGCCCACGCACTCCCTGGGGGGCTTGCCGCACTCTATGGTGACCCGCCCCCGGGTGGGGCGCGTCAATCCCGCCATGATTCTCAAGAGCGTGGTTTTCCCCGCTCCGTTGGGGCCTAGTATGAAGACCAGTTCCTTCTTTCCCACTCTGAGGCTGGCGCCCCTGAGGACCCATTTCCCCCCATACTGTTTCCAGATGTCTTCCGCGGCCATGAGCGGTGCCTCGGGCCCCAACGTTGTTCCCCTGGGCTTGTCCTTGGGGGCGGGTCTTTATTTAACATGTGCGCCCCCCAGGCTTGCTCAGGGTGTCTTGTCACGTGTGTTGGGAAAAGCTTTTATGTATCCCCCTAGGAGGGTATAGATAGGGAATTATTTGTATTAATAATATGGTGCAAATATAAATAGAACGACATACGTGTACATACGGCGCGTTCCCTGGAGATAACCCCATGCCCGCCCAGCCCATAAAAGCCATAATAGAGTACCGGGGAAGGTGCAGGCTAGCCGAGGTACTCTCCCTCACACGCACCGTTGACGCCCGTGTAAAGAGAGTCCACCACCAGGACGGGAGGACCCACGTGTGGATAAGGCTGAGGGGGAGCAAGGAGAGCATAAAGAACACGCTCAAAAACCTCGTAAGAGTAGCCGGCCTCACCCACACCACCGTCAACGGGGGGCCCAACAACAGGCTAGTCTACATAACCTTCCCCCGAAGCCTATGCAACCATGGCGAGGGCAACTGCATACTCGAGAACCCCCTCAACAAGGTCCACATAGCCGACGCCAGGGTCGCGGAGGACCGGCTCTACCTCCTGGTCACCGCCCCCTCACTCAAAGCCCTCGAGGAGCTAGAGAAGAGGGGCTACCGGGTGGTCAAGCTGCTCAGGGACCCCGAGCCCAACCTCCTCACGGAGGAGCAGGAGAGGATACTCCTAAGGGCCTACCAGATGGGCTACTATGACTACCCCAAGAGGGCTAACCTTAAGGACCTTGCCCGGGAGTTCGGGGTTAGCGTCAGCACCATAGCCGAGACCATGAGGAGGATAGAGAAGAAGCTCGTCGAGAAAGCCGTGAAAGAGGAGATAATGTTCTCCCAAATGATAAGAAACCTAACCCAACAATACGACGGCGAGACCATGGATAAAAAGGACCCAGGCAGCAGGAGATGAACCGTTCTACGCCAGCAATGAGCATCAGAGGGTCTCCTCTAGACACTCCATTACATGCTCGGATAGCTTTTCCAAAACACTCCTCAGCCTTCCCCGCCTTGTTTTTACAGCTTCTAGGATTTTTTGAGATTTTAATAGTCTTTTGAAATCAGGATTGCGTGACAGAATCCCATGCCCCCCGAGAGACATGTGCTCGAGAACACTCTCAGGCCCGCCTCTCAAGGTTATGAGTAACGCGTTGTTTTTGCCGCATCGGAAGGCTTCTATCAGGTCCCTATACACCGAGCATTTCTTTACACATTCATGTTTGCTCGTGAAATTCTCTACCGCTTTGTGCTTATCAGGGCTCTTGCTACGGTCTTCCCAATCTATAATTCCCCCAACAATGTATCTTGTTTGAACATTAGCTGAATGTGAGCGCATTACGAGGGTTTTAAGACAAGAAATCATGTCCCCACAGTGCCTTGGCCTGACCCTATATTTCGAGTCCTCGTCACTACTGGTACTCTCCTGAACAACCTTGGCTATTGCCAGGTTAAAATAGCACTCAGACAGCAATTCAATAACAGGGACCTTCATATATTCCAACCTCTTCTAGATGACGGTAAAGTCGAGGTTCATTACATGAAATCGTTTAGGATGCCCAATTAACCCCTTAATGGTAACAGGATTTTTTCCTCCACAAGGTCTTCAAGAAGAGCAGGTGGGTGTGTTACTATCTCCTCTAGGGTCACTAGCTCGTTAGCCAGCTTACTCATTTCAACCCTATATATCTTACTTCTGCTGCCCTCTCTGAAGACGTAATATATCCGGGTCTCCTCTGGGAGCCTGTTCCACAATAGCCCTGCTAGCCTCCCACTATGTGTAGTAATAACTATTCTAGCACCATCTTTCTCCCGAACAGCCTCCTCGATAAGAGTGGCCAACTCCTCAAAGGCTATGGGGTATAGATGGGCCTCTGGCTCTTCCAGTAGAACCACTGGCTTGGTTTTTATGGGGAGAAATTCGGACTCAGCTCCACTTCCACCCAAGGGTATATAGATGGTATTAACCCTGTTGCTGAGAAGCGCCAGTATTCCATACACTATGCGAATAACAGTATCGCTCACGCCAGCAACACCCATGTCCACGCCATCCTCGATAAAGGTAACCGAGCCACTCGCCAAGGGAAGTACCCTGGTCCTAGCAAGGGTTTCTAGCACTTCGTTCACTTTGTCTTTGAGTGAGGGACTAGCATTAAGCAGTGTACCTGCATTATTACCAAACTCGCTCAGATAGCCCTGGGGGTAGTCGCTTGAGGTCCTCCCTGATTCAAACGTCTTTACAACCCCCATCCTGTCAAACCCATAGAGCCGGGGCGCGGGAAGCGCCTCCATGCTACTCGCTACTGAGAGAGTTGCCAGAACCGGTGAACCAACGGGTGACACATACTCAACTGGTTCCTGTGCTTTCTTCTCGGTGGCGGCGCGTAGTATGTTGACTAAAGAGTACAGTAATTCGACTTCACTCAATTCTCGTCCAGAAGGCTCCCATAATGGGCTTATCTCTTCAGGTAGTGTGAGTCTTCCCCTTAAGTTCCCTATCTCGACCTTCCTCGGCTCCCCCTCCCCGATTACGGCCTGCAGGGAAAGGAAATAGCTCCTGGGTTGTCCTTCGACACATGAAAGCCCCGCTCGCAGGGGGCCCAGTTCAATGGTTGCCTCTCCTCTCCGGGCGGCTCTGCTTATCAGGTCGCTGCAGAACCTGCCTCTTATGTATCTGTTCAAATGACCTATCACGCCATAGCTACCATAGACCCGGGCAGGCTTTTCTAGGAGTATCTTAAAGGCATATCCAACCAGGGTGAGTGCTTCAAGGAGGTTGCTTTTACCCGAGGAGGGTGGGCCAACTAGTATGGTGAGGGGAGCCAGCTCTAGTTTTGTCTTTCGGGGGAAGCTTTTGAAACCCTCTATAACAAGCCTCATGCCAAACCCCATGCCGTTACTATAATACGATATGGAGTGTCCTGCCAATTTAAACGTGGTCGTCAACCAAGTCAACCCAGGGACCACTTGGAGCAGCTCCTTTCGTGTTGAGAAGATGTGGTATTAGTTGAAATAAAGAGGGTCTCTTGTGAGAGGGTAAAAAACTATGGAAGTATAGGGTTCTAGTGGGTGGTGCGGCGTGTCATTATGTAGGAGGCCGCCGCGCTCACGATTATGGCTATGACCGCCGCCCCCACCAGGCCCGCCGTCCCTATCTTCTCCACAATGTTGGTGACCGTCACGGTCTTCTCAACGGTCTTCGTTACCGTAGCCTGACTGCTTGTGCCCTGTTCTTGGCCTGGCTTGGCTCCGCCCTGTGGGCTTGCCTGTTCACCTCCCTGAGCGGGCGGTGCGGTTACCGTCACCGTAACCGTGACGGTCTGGGCCGTGGGCATGGACGCCTGGGCCCGGCCCTCGGTGATGACCTGCACCCCCGCTGAGAACAGCATGCTGACTGCCTCAATGTGCTTGTCGGGGTCGCTGGCAATGCCCGTGAACTTCCTCACATCCTGCCATGCCTGGTCGCTGTAGCTGTAGTGGCACCCAAGGCAGGTGCCCACGCGGAGTATCTTCTGTATTTCGGTCTTGTTGAACGGCCTGGAGTTGGGGTGGTTTATGCTCAGGAGCTGGTTGCCCTCCTCGTCCACCAGCTTGGTTATGTCGACGGGCAGGTTGCTGGCCTGGTAGCGGAGTATGTCATCGCCGAGCCCAACTGCCTTGGGGTCGGTGTGGCACTCGGCGCAGGTCCGGGCCTCCTTGCGTATCGTGTGGGGCTGTATGGGGGCCATGGCGACGCTGGGGTAGCCGTCGTAGGTGGTGAAGGGCTGATTGTGCATGATGACCTCGCCGTCGGGGCCGATTATGGTCCAGATGTCCTGACACCCGGGTATGTAGGGCTCGACCTTGCCCTCGGGCCCTATGCCGAGGGGCACCCGGTCCCAGCGGAGGAAGCTCCTCGTCTCCCGGACCTTGAAGGTGGTGAGGAGCCGGTTGGCCTGGCTTGCTACCATGCTCGGGTCCTCCACCGCGGTGGCGTTGTAGGATAGCCAGTCCTTGTCCGGGGTGCTTAGGTCGGCCTGGACGTGGCACCCGTAGCACTGGGGCGCCCACTTGGCGTGGCAGGCGTAGCACTCTAGCTTGTCAAGGTGCTGCTTGACCTTAACCATGGCCACCTCGCCCATGGGGGTTAGCTTGCCCTGCTCTGCGAGGTCCTTTAGCTGGGGCACGGGGTGCTTCTCGCCCGTGACCTTGCTCACAAGCACGGGCTTCCCGTTCTCGAAGACGATGTTGTTGAGCGGCCCGTACCTCGTGGTGAAGGTGGCGTACTCGTCGGGGGTACCGTGGCACGTCTCGCACTCTATTGCGGTGGCCTGCCACTTCTTGCTGTAGATGTTGCCATCGCCGTGTATCTCGGGCTCCTGGTGGCAGTCTATACAGTGCATTCCCTTCTCATAGTGCACATCGGGCAGGAGGTGGTTGTACCACTTGCCGTGGAGCTTCTCCCCGCCTTTCTTACCCGGCTCCGTGCTCCACGGGTACCCGTAGGGGTCGGCCTCCATCATTCCCAGGTAGCTGACACCCGTCCTCCCTCCACGGTTGTGACAGTGGACGCACTGGAAGGCGGGTATCTGGGTGGTTATCTTGTGGACCCGCATGTGCCCGGGCTCGTCCTTGGGTATTGTGGGGTCGCCTCCCTTGTAGAGCCCGTCATCGTCGTAGATGACGTGACAGGCGCTGCACCCGCTGCTCCGGTAGTCGGCGAACACCTCCTTTCCCCTCACCCAGATGTGGCAGCGGAGGCACTGGTTCCTCAGGTAGGCGTCGGCGGGGTGGTTGTCCTTGCCCCAGGGCTTGTTGGGATCGAAGAAAGGCAGGGGCTTGAGCTCGTGTAGGGCGCCCTGGTCCTCGGGGACCTCCCCGTCAGTGTCCTTGACCCACACGACGCCGTAGATGGCCAGCTTGGTGTCCTGGGCCCCCGCGCTGTAGCGGGCGGCGCTTATCTTGCCCGCCATGGTGCTGTGGAGGCTCTTGAGCATCCTCTCAACGATGTCGGCGTGGCATATGGCGCAGGTCTTGTTCACCACCCTCATGTCACCCGGGTTCCTCACCACGCCCACGTGGGCCTCCTCCACGGTAGTGGCCTCGGGGTCGCCCCCGTGGCAGAAGGTGCAGGCCAGGTTCCTCATGGTGGGCTCGTCGCTTATGGGCTCTATGCCCTGGTGGCATGTGTTGCAGGTCTCCTGCCTCTGCGGGTCTACCTTGACCACTCCGGGCAGGGTGTTGGGCACGTCTAGAGCAAGTCCGGGAGTGTCATATACCTTGGCTCCTGGGTAGTCGAAGATTACCTTAGCTTCCTCCTCCTGCGCAGATACCAGGGGTGTGGGAGCGGTGTTTGGGAGGTAGCCAAGCATCCCCAGAGAGGCCAGCAGCATTGCTAGCAGTAGTGCGGCATGTAGGGTCGTCTTCGCGCGCCTGTTCCTCAACCTATCACCCCAGTGTGGGTAAATACGTGTATAGTCTTGGGTATGGTATTGTCTTGATTTAAAGTTACAAATATTTATGTAAATTAGTCGTGGCCCGTAAAGTTACGGTTTTGTGAAATCAAGTCCTAAGAAACAGTGGGAGAGGCACAGAATGCAACAAGACACTATGCGCTTATCACTGGGCCACCCGGGCCCTCGCCGCGTATACCAGTGCTAGCACAGCCCCCGATGCCGCCATTAGGGCCACACCCAGCCAAACGAGGCCCACGCCGGGCACCACCTTAATCATGACGGGGAGCCCTTGCTCCAACAGTGCGGAGCGGGCGGGTTCAAAGTCGCGTGCTAGCAATAGGAGGTCCAGGAGGGCCTGCTCCACCATGAACCCCGCCTGGAGGTGGTCTAGGCTCCTCACGCTCCCAATGTTGTAACCTGCGGCCATCAGGCTCGTCAGGGCCAGGGCCTGCTCGGGGGGAAGCCTTTGGGTGGCCTCCTTAACGTAGTAGACTAGGGGCTCGTGGTAGGTGTCAAAGTACCCCTGGACCATGGGGGGCTGGATGCTTATGTAGATGTCGCTGAGTCCCCTCCTGACAATGATGGTGTCGCTCACCAGGCCATGTATGCCAATCGCCTCGCCATTGGCCTCAAACCTCACAACGGCCCTCTCAAACCACTTTCCACCACCCTCGCTTATCTCGAAGGACAGGCCCAGCCTCACGCCGCTCAGCGCGTTGCGGGGGAGCGCGATTTCGCCCGCTTGGGCCCCCGCTGCCCTCATGAGTGTCCTCAGGTCACCCAGCACGTCTGCGAGGGGGGACTCGATTATCTCCCGGAGCACCACTGCCTCTCCCCTCTGGGTGAGGACTAGGAGGTAGAGCCCTCTCCCCACCTGGTAGGGGAGCTGGAACGACTCTCCCCCATAGTCCAGCCTCCCCCGGGTCACGACCAGGTATCCGTTGAAGAGCTCCACACCGCCTCCCACGGGCCGCGCGGGCCCCCGGGTCTCGTTGATGCCCTCTAGGCTAGGGTATAGCGCGGCCTGCTCCACCCAGACCGTGAGGTTGCCTCCCCTTATTAGGAGGGGCTCTTCTAGCTCTAGGAGGTAGTAGCTGTGGGTCCCTGCAATCGTGTCCTCCCCCGTAAGGTTGGCGAGGAGGGTTACGCTTGAGCCCTCCACGCCGAGTCCCAGCCAGGCTCCCTGGAGCTCCCCTGTTTCCGCAACTATGGGGTTGAGCTCCACAATCACCCCCGGGTCGCTGAAGACGAGGGTTATCTCTCCCTTTTCGAGCAGGGTCTGGTTGGTGTTTGTAACTATTTCTGAGAGCACCACCCTGCCTACCCCGGTCGCGTTAAGCGCTCTCACCCCCAGGGGGCCTGACAGGTCGAGTAGCTCGGAGAGGGCTTGTGCCAGCCCCCGGGTCTCGGGGCTGGAGCTCGCGAGTCTCACCTCCCTCACAGCGGGAAGCACGTCACTACGGAGCAGGTCCAGGGCCTGCCAGGCCACGAAGGCCGTGGTCCTCTTGCCCGATACGTGGGAGTAGAGGTCCACCTCGCCCCTCCCGGGGTAATACTGGTAGTCCACCAGAGTTAGCCGGAGGTCTCCGAACTCGAGGGTCTCTCCTGGCTTCAGGGTGTAAGTCTGGAAATACTGGTCATTGAAAGAGTAGGCTCCGCTCACCATAACGCCCAACAGCGTGACTATGACGCCAAGGTGGAGCACCTTGAGCCCCAGGTCCCGTACGAGGACCATAACCCCCCGGGCAGTAGCCCGCCCCCTCCACAAGGTGTAGGCTGCGCTGACCACAAGTGCCCCCGCCATGATACTCGCCAGGGGCACTCCGAGGGCTATCCTCAGGTTCGTGGAACCCTCCTCGAGGGGAGCAGGGGTGAGGACCCCCTTGTCAACCGCCGCGGCGCTTATCCCCCCAAGGGCCAGCGCGGTTACTAGTAGCCCCACGTACCCCAGGCCTCCGATCTCCTTGGAGAGGAAATAGCCGGGGAGAGCCGCCACCGCCAACAGCGCAAGGGGGTAGAGCACCGGGTGGTAGAACCTAACCCCTTCCGCCATGGTGGGCACGCTGGCCTGCCTGCCCAGAGCGGTGAGGAGGCTGGGGGCGAGGAGGCTAGCGTATACGAAGAGGGCCATGACCGTGACCGAGAGAGCGCCCACTAGGAGGGAGAGGCTGGACAGCTCCCTCCTATCCACGGCCCCCCTGATGCCCCTGGCCAGGCCCGTGGCGACCTCCTCCCTGCCCGCCAGCGCGAGCGCCGTAGCGAGGAACGCTAGGCTGCCCCCGAGGAGCACGATCGCCCCAATGTCCGCGGCCGCGAAGCTGTGTAGGGGGCTCAGGCCGCTCCGCGTCACGTAGAGGGCCAGGGGGACGCTGCTGACCGCCAGGGCTGCCATGGGGGGCCTTAGGGGCGCCAGGGGGCCCACCATGTGGAGCACTGTGGTTGCGGCGAGCCAGACGGTGAGCTCCGCGACCTCGACGGGATCCCAGGCCCAGTATCCCCCCCATCCGAAGGTCTCGTAGCTCCAGTAAGCACCAAAGGTTATGCCTAGGGTGAGGAGGGACCACCCCGCCAAGAGGGCGGCAAGCGCCCGTGCCCCTAGGCCCACGAGCAGCCCCAGGGCCCCCGCTGCTATTAGGGCGTAGCCTCCGAAGGTCGTGGTGGGGTGGGGGATTATCCAGTGGCTCTTAAGCAGGGGGTTCAGGTCCAGGCCCCCTACACCCTCCACCACGTCGAAGGCGCCGTTGAGCAGGGCTGAGACGAGACCGAGGAAGATGAGGAAGAAGCCCCCCTGGGCGAGGCGCCTCGGGGGCTCCCTGGCGCCGCCCACGGCCACTAGTCCCAGGGAGAGCATGGTGGTGAAGAAGTAGAGGCTGGCCCCACCTCCCGACCAGCTGGTTGCCAGCCTTATGGCCAGGCCCAGGTCGTTGCTGGAGTTCCGCGCCACCTCCGCCAGCCTGTAGTCGAGAGTGATGAAGGGGATCATGTAGACGAGCCAGCCCACCAGTATGGTGGCGAGGGAGGCCCTCCAGAGACGCCCAACAAGCCCCCCTTCCCTCAGCGAGGCCGCGAGACCCAGACCGGCCAGCACCATCCCAGCGAGGGGCAGGATGACCGCGTAGTGGAGACCCAAGGCCATTCCAAACGCCTCCCCGAGTGCGAGCAGGTAGGTGTTTTACCTCCCTGTCATGCTCTGCTCCCAGAGGGGATAAAGCCTATGCCCTATACAAGGCCTATAACAGGCCCATCGAGTAAGCGATTAG
>JALWDA010000069.1 GCA_027014955.1 Desulfurococcales archaeon
TGCCAGGTCCGTAAGCAGGTGTGGATGCTCTATGGTGAACCCGAAGGTGAAGGGCGTCTGGGTCTCTACAGAGAAGTTCTGGGACGCTGGGGTTATCTTCACCACGGGAGCACCGGCTTCAGGCTGGTTTGTGGTCTCCTTGATCTCAAACACCGCTGTTCTGCCAGCATCAAGGGTTACAGAGATGAGGAGAGAGTCTCCCGTTATCTGGCGGTGAACCGGTGTGTTTGATCTAAGGTTGGTCACCGTGATGGTGTACGGGGCCTTAAATCCTAAGGATGCAAGGTCCACGGCGAGAGATGAAGAGACCGTGGTGGTACCCGTGTTGTAAACCGTGAACAACACGTTGTCGCAGGGACAGGTGAAGGAGCCGTAACGTTCAACCCACAGGTTGCTGTTTCCCGTGTGGGCAAAGGTTACAGGCTCCCACCCCCGGTAGCCGTACCTATGAAGGGTGTCCACGGCATCCTCAATCACCTGGTCAGAACCGGACTCCCACCCTGTGGCCTCCTCCTTCCTCTTTGGAAAGATGCCGTAGAATAGGGCCAGGTCGGCAAACCCTGTCACATCCGAAAGGGTGAGGTTCTTGTCTCCGTTGCTGAAGGTCATGGGCTTGTGGTAGGCCATGGCCCTTCTGTAGTCTAAGATCCGGGTGTTCCAGTTCACATTTGGGCTGCTCTTGCTCTTTCCCTCTCCTCCAAACACGTCTATCCAGGGTATTACTCCGTTGGGGGTGGCCACTCCCCAGAAGTTCACCGCTATGGCCATGTCGTCCCTGCCCTTTTCACTGAACTGTTCCCTCAACCACGAGAAGAACTCCTCCATGTTGGCGGCGTTGTGTACCCCTGGCCTGTAGGTGGCTATGTCGTAGGCAAGGGTGGTGTCTGCAAGGGCTATGTGTTCACTGCGCAGGTCTATGCCTGGTGCCGTCATGAAGTTGTCCATTAGCACACCGTCCAGAAACGCCCCTGCGGCCTCTGTTGACTCTATGGCGGGCTCCACCGACCAGTCCCACAAGAAGGAACCCCATCCATCCTCTATGTCGGGGTCCGTGCTGGTGTACCATACCCCCTGCCAGGCACCCATTGCCCATTCAAACTCGCCTACGTGTTTCATCTCCCAGTCCCCGTTGGGGCTGTAGGCCATGCTGCTGGTGATGGCGTATTCCTGAGGGCCTCCCAGAGCAGTAACGGCCTCTGTGGCCTCGGTGTAGTCGGGGAAGGGAGCTGAAGAGGGGGCAATGGTGACAGGGGCATCTGCTACTATGTACTCCGCCGCAAACTCTGCGTTCTTGTCGTACTCCAAGACCTTCTGGGCCCCTTCGGGGCTTCCGTAGTCGCCCCGCTCATACCCAT
>JALWDA010000070.1 GCA_027014955.1 Desulfurococcales archaeon
GGCGCGCAGTTGCCCGAGGAGGTCGCCCAGGCCATACTAGAGAAGGGCTCCTACACCCTCAGCCTAGAGGGCCAGGAGCTGACCCTGGACAAGAGCCACGTGGAGATAGAGATACAGGACCCCGGCTGGATGCGCAGCGCCTCCACGCCCCTCGGTCTCCTCGCCATAGACCTCAGGCTCCCCCAGGAGCTGGTGGAGGAGGGCCTGGCACGCGAGCTGGTGCGCAGGATACAGTACATGCGCAAGGAGGCCAAGCTGGATGTGGAGGACAACATAACCCTATGGCTCACAGGCGACCCCCAGCTCCTCCGGGCCTCCCAAACCCACGAGGACTACATCAAGCAAGAAACCCGTGCCACCACCATAACCCGAGAAACCACCCCCCCAGAGGACGCACTCTGCCGAGAGTGGAGCATAGACGACAAAAACGTAACCATATGCTTGAAGAAACTATGATTATATCGAGGAAATGAAATCAGCGCATGTTCCTTAATTTTTCATGTTGTGTTGGTTGATAATTCGAGTAGAACGGTTGACAACCATAGTTTCTTCGATTACCATAAGGTGACTTAGGATGAATCAAGGTCAGACCTGCGCAGGGCTGCCATCTCCCGGCGACTTTCAACTGCGCCGGGAAGTGCACCCTTTCGAGCCTCATCATCCCACACATTATAAAATATTCTAATCTTGAAATAAATCACGAACACTATGACATTAAATTACATCCAACAGGAAGTTCCCATTTTGGTAGATGGTGTCGCCGTCTGCTTTTACGGTTGCTTTTTTCATGTCTTTGACCATGTCCCAGTGTATGGAGCTTTGGTTTTTGCCGCCGGTTCGGGGGTAGGCGGCTCCGAGGGCCATGTGTATGGTGCCTCCTATTTTCTCGTCGAGTAGTATCTGTTTGGTGTGGCGGGTTATGTCGTAGTTGAGGCCGAAGGCGAATTCTCCGAGGACGCGGGCGCCCTCGTCGGTATCGAGGAGCTTGCGGAGGTGCTCTTCTCCCTTCTGGGCTGTTGCTTCCACGACTCTTCCTCGTTTGAACACGAGTTTCACGCCCTCTACCTCTATGCCCCTCCAGACGGCGGGGTAGTCGAAGGCCACGGTGCCCTCGGTGGCGTCCTCGTGGGGGGCGGTGAAGACCTCGCCGCCGGGCATGTTGTTGCGGCCGTCGTCCTCTATCCAGGTCCTGCCCCCCACCCTGACTGTGAGGCTTATCCCGGGGCCCTCGAGGCGGAGCTCGTCGGCCTTGGAGAGGGCGTCCCTTATCCTCCTCTGCTCCTCGGCGAACCTCCTCCACTCGGCCACGGGGTCGGGGCGGTCGAGCTTCATGGCCTTGAATATAAAC
>JALWDA010000071.1 GCA_027014955.1 Desulfurococcales archaeon
GGGTTGGGGCGGGGGGTTTCCTCTAGGTACTTGGATACAGTGTTCTCGGCCAGCGAGTAGACCGCGACGCTGGCCTCCCGCAGGCGGTACCTCTCCAGGGACCGCGTGACCTGCTCCACGATGCGGGAGAACCTCGTTTCCAGAAGCCTGTCCTCCACGCCCGGCTCCTTCCCCGTCTCGCCTCCGGTTGCCTTTGCGAGGGCCCTGTCAACTAGGCCCTCTATCCTCATGAGGGCCTCGGTGGTGGATATTATGTGGCTCATGGTGAGGTTGACGTCGTTGCCCACCTCGCTCCCCGATATGAGGGAGAGCCTGAGGACGTCGGGGCTAATGCTGTTGATGAGGTTCCTCAGCACCCTCACGTTGCCCAAGCTCTTGCTCATCTTGGCGCCCTCTACGAGGATGTAGCCGTTGACCACTATCCTCCGGGGCCACTTGTCCTCGGGGAATATGGCGGCGTGGTTGAATATGAAGAAGGTCAGGTGGTTGGGTATCAGGTCCTTGGCGCTGTGCCTGTTGTCCAGAGGGTACCAGTAGTCGAACTCCCTCCTCATATCCTCCAGGAGCTCACGGGGGACGCCCGTCTTGGCTGAGACCTCCCCCGCGTCGCCCTTGCCCAGAAACACGTAGTCCCAGAACTCGCGGCCCAGGCTCTCCGCGGCGACACCCGCTCTCCTGATGTGGTGTATTACTGTGTAGAGGGCCATATATATCGTGCTGTCGCTCAGGCTCTCTATAATCCAGCTGGGGTCCCAGGGGAGGGGGGTGCCCAGCCCCCTGCTCCGGGCGCAGGCCCTCTTCTTCAGCCACTCAATAGTGTACTCGAACTGGGGACGGTAGTCGTTGGGAACGATCTCCATCATCCGGAGGGCCTTCCGGGCCAGCTCCTTCCACCGGGGGTTCTCGTAGTCGAGGAACCACTGGTTCTCCAGGACCTTCACCACAATCTCGTTCCCGCACCTGCAGTAGACGGGCTTGTTGGCTATCTCGTAGAAGGGTGTAGCGTATCCCCTCTTCCTGAGCCAGGAGGCCACCTCCTCCCGCGCCCGGGAAACGGGGAGCCCGGCCATCCACTCCTCCACGAACTCCCGGGCCCCCTCGATTGCGCCCTCGCCCACCAGGCCCGCGACGTCCTTCCTCATAACACCCTTCTCGTGCTCGTCCTTGTAGACCTGCTTTGTGAGCTCGTCTAGCTTCTCCCTCTCCTCGACGCTTTTGACCCCCGCCTTCTCAACCGCCTCGGCGGCGGGGAGACCCCCGTAGCCGGGGACCTCTATGAGGGGGATGGGCTCCAGGCCCTCGAGGAGCCCCGGGTCGAGGCCTGGGGGCGGGTTCTGCTTTAGGG
>JALWDA010000072.1 GCA_027014955.1 Desulfurococcales archaeon
TCCTTCTCGGCGCGCGTGTGGAGGGCTTCGTGATATACGTGCTCTACGGAATTGCGGAGACACTGGAGGAGGTGGCGGAGGCGTGGGCGAAGAGGAGCCTGGGGGAGCTCCTCCAGGTGGTTCCCAAGAGGGTCCTCAGGCTCAGGGGAGAGTCTGTTGAGGAGGTGGATGTCGAGGAGCTTAAGGTGGGGGACGTCATCCGGGTGAGGCCGGGGGAGAGGGTCCCGGCTGACAGCGTGGTCCTCGACGGACGGGGTGTTGTCGACCTGAGCATTGTGACGGGAGAGTCCGAGCCCGTGGAAGTGAGGCGGGGGGAGGTGGTGCCCAGCGGCGCCCTGGTACTCGAGTCCCCTCTCACGCTCAGGGTTGACAAGGACCCCCTCGAGTCCACCGCGCAGCTGATAATAAGGCAGGTGAGGGAGTCGCTGGAGCGCAAGGGTCGTGTCGAGAACTTCCTTTCCCGAATATCGGCCCCCTACACGGTGCTGGTCCTGGGGGTCTTCGCTGCGAGCGCTCTCCTCCTGGACCCCTACCGTAGCCTTAGCATAATCCTCGCCGGCTGCCCCAGCGCCTTCGTCATAACCAGCAGCGTCTCCACCATACTCGGCGTAGCCCGCATGGCACGCAGGGGAGTGATAGTTAAGGGCGGGCCCCCCCTGGATGTGGCCTCCCAGGTTGGGGTGGTCATCCTGGATAAGACCGGGACAGTGACCCTCGGAGAGCCCCGGGTGACCCGGTTCATCGCCCTCGACGGAGACGAGCAGGCTCTGCGGAGCCTGGCCAAGGCGCTTGCCCTCCACAGCCTCCACCCCCTCTCACGCGCCATAGCCCGCATGGACGGTGACGGCGGCAATGGCCTGGGTGGGCTTCCCGAGCTCCGGGAGGTTAGGGAGATCCCAGGCAAGGGCATAGTCGCGAAGACAAACGGGGATAGGGTGCTCCTGGGGAGCAGGAGCTTCCTAGCGGAGCAGGGAGTGGAGGTGCCCAGCAGCGTGCCCCCCGAGGCAACCGTGCTCCTCGCTGTAGGCGATAGGCTGGTGGGGGCCTTCGTGGTTGAGGACGTGCCCCGCGAGGACGCCCGGGATGCCATAGAGGCGCTCAGGGCGAGGGGCCTCAGGGTCTTGCTGGTGAGTGGGGACAAGAGGGAGAAGGTCGAAAAAGTCGCACGGGGCCTTGGCATAGACGAGTACCTTGCAGAGGTCAGGCCCGAGGACAAGCGGAGGGTGGTCAAGGAGCTCCAGTCCAAGGGCATCAAAGTGGCCATGGTGGGCGACGGGATAAACGACGCCCCCGCCCTAGCCGAGGCAGACCTCGGGGTCGCCATGGGCAGGTACGCCCTCGTGGCCGAGGTGGCCGACGCGGTCATCGTAAGCGGGGAGCTCTCGCGCCTCGCCGACCTCCTAGAAACCGGGGGGCTTAGGGAGAGGGTCCTCAAGCTGGGCATAGGGAGCGCCGCCGCCCTCAAGCTCGGCGTCATGGCCCTGGGCCTCGCCGGCGTGCTCCCCATCTGGCTCATAGCCGCCCTGGGAGACGACGGCTCCACCCTACTAGGCCTGCTGCCCGTGAGCCTCCTCGCCAAGAAATAGCTCTAAGAGCAACAATAATCCGCGGAGCGGGCCCAATTGGGCACATATTCCCTCGTTTTTCAGAAAAGAGCCCCCGTCTCCTGGGCTCGGGGGAGCGGTTGCCCTGGGGGGATTCAGAGCCGCCTGCCTGGACCCCCATGGAGACCCTGCCCACGTTCACCAACGGTAAGGAATAGCTACCGAACAGGGATAACCTGTATCCTAGCTTTTGACTGTATGCGGAGAGTAAAATAAGGAAAGGTTCTACTCGGAGAAACCGGTGAACTATACATCAGAGATTATGGCGGGTGACTGGGCGTGTCAGGTTATGTTAGGATATGGCACGGCGTGACGAGGAGGAGCGTTGCAGACGAGTACGAGGATTTCCTCATAAGGAGGGCGGTCCCTGATTATAAGAGCGTCCCCGGGTTGAGGAAGGTGTTATTCACTAGGAGGGACGAGGGAGAGGTTACCCACTTCACCTTGATAACTATATGGGACTCCATGGATGCTATGAAGAGGTTCGCTGGAGAGGATCCCTCAAAGGCGAAATACTATCCCGAGGACGACAAGTACCTAATGGAAAAGGAAAAACACGTGCAGATATACAAGATATTCTACGAGTCATAAGAGCTATGTGGCAGGAGATTTTCAAACCAGCGGGCCAGCTGTCTAAATGAGGCATCGTGATAATGTTATATGGTTATAACTTTTGGATTTCAAGTATTATACCTGGAGAAGAATATCTAGCAACCATGATTTGAGAAACCGGGGACCTAAACAGGGAATTACATTGCAATGAATATGAATGGGTTCGGGAGCGTCTTGAATGGTGCAGCTACCTGGCTACAAGTGGCTTGAGGTCGTGCCGGGGAGGAGGGGTAGGCCCACAATCAGGGGAACTCGAGTGACTGTGGATGATGTCTTGGAGGCCCTGGCTAACGGCTGGAGTGCCGAGGAGGTTGCCGAAAACTACAGGATTCCCCTCGAGGCAGTTTACGAGGCGCTGAGATACGCTCTCGAGTCGTTGAGGAAGGTCGAAGTTGTCTCAGCCGAGGCTATTGGCTGACGAGAATATCCCGTGGCCTCTTGTGAAATCGCTAAGGGAGAAGGGATTAGAACTGCTATGGAAACCGGAAACGGGGTTAAGGGGGATAAGCGACCTATAATTAGTTAACCTAGAAAATAAGAATGTCATGATAATACTAACCAGGGACAGCGACTTCTTAAGACCGGATTTAAGGAAGAAGGCCAAGTATGGGATAATATTCATAGCAGAGCCTGTTAGAAAAGAGAACATTGTCCAAATCGCTAGAAATGTGGAGAATGTTCTTAAAACAAACAAGGACAAGCCCCTCCTAGTACTAGTAACAATCACGACAATAGAGTTTCATAGAAAATAGACTTTAGCAAACTTTAAGCAAATAGAGAAAGTACAGGGTCTACAACAACCGGATAACAGGGCTTTACAAGTTGCCGCCGATACAATAAATGGTCTCCGAAGCGTCTGTAGCGAAAATAGAAACAGGCGCGCCCACCAAACTTATCCAAGTTCAAAAGCATGGTAAAAGGTTTCTTTACCACCAATTAGGCAAGCGGTTCGTATCTTACCCAAGGCCCGGCGCGAGCTGCCTCTACTCGTTCATAATGGAGCAGATTGCTAACACCTTTACTCGTGGCCGTTGGAACGCTTGCAAATAAATGTATTTACTGTGAACACTACACATATACCCTAGCCAAATGGCCCCTTTTAAGCAAATATGGGAAACAAACACGTGGGAGGACCCAGGGAGTTGGCTTCCACAATCCAAGGCGATGAGGGAGAGAATGGGGGGTCCTGCCGGGGAGACTTAGGCCACTATACTAGGGCACTAGCCCAGACGCTGGAGGGCGCCTCCACGCAGCGGGAGCTACTCCTAAGGCTCTCCCGATTCCTCCGCAGGCTAGAGGAGGAATGCAGGGGGGAGACTCATAGCCTTTTCCCAGCAATCCTTGCACGAGGCGAGGTCATACAGCGCCTCATCCCCCTCCAGGCCATGGACCTCAGGATCCTCCGAAGAATGGTAGAGACCACGCCCGAGTTAACCCCCCTGGAGCCGTACATAGAGACCCTGCTGAGGACGCTCCGCGCACACTCTACGCCATCCACATCGGGCCACTTGACCCTCCCTCGTAGGGGGATTCCGCTCAGGGAGGTCCTACAGGCTAAGAAGACCCCCCCTGCCAGGAGGCCCCCACAGCAGAGCCTCCCCGACTGCGGGTCCCCAAGATACACTACATGGGTCATTGAAAGGATGGCCCAGTACCTGGCCCCCATGGCCCGAGGCGGGCCGGGGCCCACAACCCCCAGGGAGTACCTCCAGAGGCTATCCTGGCTCGTAGCAGAGGTGGAGGAACACTGCCACGACCCCAGCAAAGCCAGGAGGGTCCT
The DNA here is from genome assembly GCA_027014955.1 of Desulfurococcales archaeon. Taxonomy (GTDB): domain Archaea; phylum Thermoproteota; class Thermoprotei_A; order Sulfolobales; family Fervidicoccaceae; genus JALTXS01. The sequence continues at coordinate 3,997 of JALWDA010000072.1, forward strand.
CCAGGAGGCGCTCTCAACAAGGCGTGCCGCTTCCCTCCTTCGGGGCCTCGAGGGCAAGTCCCACCAGGTGGTAAGGCTTGTGGAGAAGAGGGAGTTCACCCGCCTCAAGCCCTACCTCGGGCTCCTCCTCCCTGTGCTCGAGAGACGGGGGCAGAGGCGGGGCA
>JALWDA010000073.1:0-135292 GCA_027014955.1 Desulfurococcales archaeon
TTATTATTTAGTTAGAATTGGGAGTGTATAATGTGAAGAGAAAAGGTTATTTCAATAAAGTAATACGAGTTAATCAAAATGTGAAGTGGGAGGAAGAAGGTACAATATATTAATTTTACCATCAACATATTAAACGATATTTTTCTAAGATATTAAATAACATGCTATAGGAGAAGCTATCAAAACACCATATTTATGGACCTCACATGGTGGGATTCATATAACAGCCGTCCTATAAGATTTCCTGGTTTATTGAGGGTTTAGATAAGAGAGGTGACACGCGAAGTAAGTACGAGTATAGGACCAGCAGCCAGCGAGAAAAACGCTATATGCATCAAGTAGAGAGTGGTGTAGCAGTGTCGTTTTTAGCTGAACTATATAGGTCTCTTGATGAGGACTCTTTATGGGTGCTAATGGTAATAGAGCAGGGTCTAAAAGAACATGAGTACGTCCCAGTACGTATTATCTCGCGAAGGTCTAAAATCCCCCCCAAGAGGCTTGACCAAATTCTCTCATTTCTTAATGAGATGAAACTAATAAAGAGGAGAACAGGCTACGAGGTAGGATATACTCTGACCTTTCTCGGCATGGACATGCTTGCCATAAACGCTCTTGTCAAGAAAGGTGTGATTGAGGCGCTCGGCGACCGTGTGGGAGTTGGTAAGGAGAGCTACATATATGAAGCCTTAACACCTGAGGGCTCACGAGTCGCCTTGAAACTCCATCGGGTGGGAAGGAGGAGCTTCAAGAAAACCGCACTCCTACGCCCTTATATATTAGAGAGGGATACCAAAGACTGGCTGTCAGAATCCAAGCTCAGTGCCCAGAGAGAGTTCCGGGCCTTGGAGGAACTTTCACGTTATACCCAGAACGTTCCTCGCCCAATTGGTTATAACAGGCATGCTGTTGTAACGAGCTTTATAGACGGGCTTGAACTTTACAAAGTGAACAGTCTCACGGACCCCCTGAATGTTCTGGAATCCATAGTGAGCGTCGTAGATATAGCGTTTAATAGGGTGGGTATAGTTCATGGTGACCTGAGCGAATACAATATAATCATCGAATACCCGGAGGAGAGGCCTCTTATAATAGATTGGCCTCAGTACTTTTACAGGGAACACCCCTCGGCTATTGATATGCTTAAGCGGGACGTGTATTATGTTGTAAGGTATTTTAACAAGAAGTTCAAAACCCAAGTAGAGTGGAGAAGCATTGTAGACAAGATAATAAGCGGGTCATCGAAAACCCCTAAGCTCTGAAGGGGGCTAGCGTATATATGTCCCGTGAGGATGACCAGTGCTTTATGGGCATAGATATAAACCCGGGGACAAGTCCAGCTGATAAGCATGCATCATACGCGATTGCAATACTGTGCAATGGCAGGCTGGCCTACACGAGTGAAAAAGCGACTATAGAGAGAATGGTTAGGCTTGCATGGGAATATAAGCCAGTAGTAATAGCGGTTGACAACCCATTCGAGTTAGGGAGGAGCCACTCAGAGCTTGCTAAGATCCTACAACTACTTCCACCCGGCTCGGATATAGTTTGGGTGAACCAAACAGGCTTCAAGATTGAGAAACTCTCCCAAACACTTCGTGAAGAGGGCCTAGAGCTTACAGATAAACCGTCCTCTATAAGAACAGCACTGTTGCTATCCGTCCTGGCAGCGAAGGGCAAGGGCAAAAGCATTATCGCACCTTCCATGCTAACTCGCATAAAGGTTAGCAAGATAAAAAGCCACAAACGGGGAGGAATGAGCTCCAACAGGTTCAAGAGAAGGGCTAGGATGAACGTGTTGCGCACTGTCAGGGAGATAAAGCGGCTACTCGACGAAAACAAGCTAGACTACGACCTCGTATACAAGAAAAGCGGGGGAGGTCTAGATGGCGCCCTTTTTAACGTATATACTTCTAAGGACAAGCTTCCCAAGGGGATCAAATCAACCGCTCTGGAGAATGTGAGGATTGAGATAGAGCCCGTGTACCGGATAGAGCTTATACAGGAGGAAACAGACTCCAAGCCCATAATCGTTGGGATAGACCCGGGCACCACAACTGGTATAGCTGTTATAGACCTAGAGGGGAACGTAGCGTACACGGATTCGAAGAAGGGGATAGACCGTTCCTGGATAATAGAGACCGTCCAGAAGTATGGTAAGCCTGTCATAATCGCTACCGATGTCACCCCCGTGCCCGACACGGTCAAGAAGATTGCAAGCGCGTTCAACGCACGGCTATATGTTCCAAGGGATACAGTGAGCGTTCCTGAAAAAAGGGAGCTAGTCCACAGGGCCCAGCCCTTCATAGGTTCTGCTGGACTCGACTCCCATGAGCGCGACGCTCTTGCCGCTGCCTTGCTTGCATATAGGGAAATGTCGGCGAAGATTAGCCAGCTGGAGGCATATGTAAAGAGACTTGGTCTCGACCTCCCTCTTTCTAAGCTCAAACGCTACGTTATCGAGGGCCGTGCTATTTCGGATGCGGTGGAGCTAGCAATAGCAGAGATGATAGGCCCAACCTCCAGCGTTTCCATGAGGAGGCAGGAAGTAGTAAAGCGGGAAGAAGCAGAGAGTTCCAAGAAGCTGGTTGACAAGATAACCAGGCTTGAGTGGGAGAAGCGCTACCTTGAGAAAAAGATCCGCGAGTATGAGGACACGATCTCCGAGCTCGAGAGAAGAGTAGAGTCGCTCAGACGCGGGAAAAACAGGCAACACGAGCCGAACTTAACTTACTTGAAAGAAGCCGTTTCGGCGCTTTCAAAGGAGATAAGGAGCTTGAACGAGAAGTATGCCAAGAAAATCGAGGAATTGAGAAAACTCATCTCAACTATGAACAAGGTAGCTAGGGGGGAGATTATACTCGTTCCAGCATACTCTACGCTTGAGCAATGGCGCGTGAAAAGAGACACCCCCCTACATGGTGTTATCTTTGTTAAGGATCTCAATACTTACACTATTGATAGCATAAGACTCGTAAAAGACTATGGATTGAAAGCTATACTGACAGATACTCCTATTGAAAGGGCTGGTCCCGTAAAACTTCTAGAGGACAGCATGGTACTGGTAATAAGTATAGAAAATGTGGGGCTATACCATGGTTTCGTGGATAACGTGCTTTACATTGATGCTGATATACTGCAACTGGTAGACCACAGACGGGTGGAGCTTTCTGAAGTATTGAAAGAAAAGGAGAGGAAAGAACTACTGGGAATAATATTCGAGTATAAGGAAAGCAGGAGACGGACTTTAGAAAAACTACAGAGAGAGCATTCCAGGACTCAAAGTAGTAGGATTAAGGCGAAATCGGAGTAAGAGCAACCTACACGTTTAGTTGGTCCTTTCCACACTTGGGTGTGATTATCTGAACTGGTATGTTGAAACCCCTGAAGAAAGACTTGCTATCAATATGTTAAAACAAGCTCGCCTTTTTCTCAAGTATGTAGTCAGTGTATCGGGCTATGTTGCTGAGCTCCTCATCCATTATAGCACGTGCAGTCTCCATAACGTGGGAGGGCACTTCCCTCTCATTAGAAACCAGTTTTACGGAGGCGACAAACGGCTCATCAATGGGCTTGCCAATCTGACTAAGTATATGAACCGTGACTGGGAACTCCTCCCCAGTCTCCTCATAAATCCGCTTACTAGCCATATTGGCCACAACGTTGTAGATTTTACCCACGTGGTTTACAGGGTTCTTACCAGCAGCCGCTTCCAGACTCATTGTCCTCAGGGGTGTTATTAGTCCATTAACCCGGTTACCCCTGCCAGTCGCGCCATCATCACCGTGTTCGGCGCTGGTCCCGGTTACTGTTAGGTAGAATATGCCCCTTTCGGGGATGTCTGCTGTATTCATGAATATCTTTACCTCATGATCAGGTGCTAAACGTGATACCCTGTCCTTCACCCTCTCCACTATTTCGTTCTTCACGCTCATATAATGATCAGCGTCGTCCAGTAGGATACTGATAAAAGCTCCAGCTATTGTAAGTTCTATAGTTTTGCCCTTCCTCAGCCCCATTACCTTTATGTCCTCGCCTAGTTCAGGATAGCGTTTTTTAAACTCCTCACTGTTAAGGTACCGCTCCGTCTCGTAGACCAGTTTCTCCAGCACGGTCAGGGGATAAAAGCCTGCTCCGAAACTAGTATCATTGGCCAAGGGCGTCTTCTTACCCTCCTCGAAGACACCCCTAAGGTCAACACTCCCTTTACCGATACGGTAATCTACGACAACATGCTCCTCTGGATCCAGGTATCTCAGGTTTTCCTTAATCCACCGCTTCACGGCCCTTATGACAAGGGGGCCTACAGGTATTGTCTCAATTCCCCCCTCGGTAGACACCTCTGTCGTGGCTCTCCCTGATACAATAATGTATATAGGCTGGGTTAACTCGCCTCCGCCGAAGACCGGACTAGACTGGCCGCCCACAAGCAGGGTTTTATCCAAGTTATGATGGAGGATCCTACCATAGCGTTTAATGTAGTACCTGGACAGCTGCAGGCTGGCTTCCTCTGAAGCGGCGTCGGCAATGTAATCGGGATGTCCAGTACCCTTCCTCTCAACTAACTCCACGGCCATTTTGTCAGGTGTCGGCGTGTTGACGGCTTCCACAAATATGTTCCTGGCCATTGTGGTCACCCTGGGGGACTTGTTTTTAAATACCCCCCCACTTCTAGCTTAATTAAATATCGCCCTGATGGATTAACCATCGAGAAGTTATACGTCTATGGGATAGCTATTGCATTATAATATAATCTCGATGTAAAGACGCTCTACCCGAGTCAAGGATGTTTTGAGAGTCTTTGAGTAGAGGATAATTATTTAATCAAAACCGTTTGTTTGCGAGTCTAAAATGGTCACAGTTTGGGGGGTTTATTAGAATGTATTTGTGGAATATTTTATGCGTGATAACAACAGGGGGTTACTGTTAAAGCACATGACTTTACTATGGAGAATAATCCAGGCTTATGAACAATATGTTGCTCCCCCGTATTAGTATTGTGCCGTACTTTGCCTTAGGTTCGTTGGAGTATTCCTTCATCTCTGTGCTATCTTTGAGGATTACATTCATCGTGTTATCAGAGAAGTCGAGGACACCGACAAACTCTCCACCGTCCTTAAGCTTCACAAATACGGTATTACCCCTTGCATCGCGGAGGTATTTTAACGGCGTCATTGTCCTATTTGTCACGGCTTCCTTACACCTCATTCCACGAAAAACCCAACAAGGTAGGCCCTTGCTCGACAATTTAAGGTGTAAGCGTTTATGGTTATTTGTTTTTCTGCCCAAGGGTTAGGCCTTACTATAGTAGTTTATGCTCGTCGTACTCTATGCCCCTTTCAAGATACCTTAGGAGCTTCTCAGATACAATGGGCTTCCCACTATCCTCCAATACAGGATACCTGTAAGGGAGCACGATCTCGTGCTCGAACACGCCTAGCTTTCTTCTCAAACGAATGCCGTCGACGAATTTGATAGATTCTAGGGGCCTGCCTACATTTAGAACCATGTGCGCAACTATGGAGGCTCCATCAATCGTGAGCTGCTTGTCACCAAGGTTCCTCACAAGCGCTCCTTTAAGCCGGGATGTTAGCAAGGTTCTTGTCCTACCACGTGGTGGATGGTCTCCCAAGATCCCCCCAATCACAGCCGCGGACTTATTAGAGGAGTCTCCGGGTTCCAGCCTAGAGGGTGCCAGGGGGTCTAAGACTATTAGCCTATCTGGCCTATAGAGTTCTGAGACCGACTTGCAGGTCCATTTGAAAAATATGGGCTCTCCCAGGGACTCTGCCGTGCTTGTGATATCTTGACAGAGGTTAGTGACTAGGAGGTTTTCGAAACCGATGATTTTCGCAGCATTGTTATACTCATATAATATCCACGGGCCCACTTTTTCTTCGAGATGCTCAATCACAATAAGCACCACAAGGATCACCCAGTCCACAGGGTACCTATCACTAACCATTAACCACAACCGTCTGCCTAATATTGCTTTGAGAAAACATTATCCTTTGGAAGCAATCCAGGTATATTCCCACTAGCAGGGGATCAATTGGGGATACCACTTGGTTAATATCAGGGTAATCACGCCAGACGACTTAGGATACGACGTGGGGAAGCTAGCGGATGTGCTCTCTAAAGAAATACCTGCACGGCAACTACTCATTATCTTCTGTAACTGCAGCATTGAGTACCAGGGTCGGTCTAGAAGCATCCTTCCAGAGGGTGACAGAATAGTAATCGTCAAGACCAACCACTCTGTTATAATACATAGGCCCGAGGGCTATAGTCCTGTGAACTGGCAGCCAGAGTCGACCAAGATATCCTTCCATGTGGAAGAACGAGATGGTGCTAAAAAGCTTCTAATGATCTCAATAAGAGAGTCTCCGAGAGAGTATCTATGGATATGGATGAGCAAGGTATACAGCATAGTGATTGTCGAGGGAATGGAGGATAGGGCTCACTTTTCCATGTATGTTTCAGAAAACGAGGTGAAAGACATTCTAGAGAGGCACCCGGAGATAATAGAGGAGGGCCTTGAGATCCTGTCGAGAGAATACAGAACACGGGTCGGCATAATCGACTTCATAGCAAGAGATAGACTAGGCAGACTCGTGGCAATAGAAGTAAAGGACGAGAAAGCCAGCATGGATGCCGCGAAGCAGCTTCACAGATACGTTAAGCAACTGGAAAAAGAAGCAGGAAACGTAAGAGGGATACTGGTTGCCCCATCACTCACGACAAAGGCTTCCGAGTACCTAGAGAGACACGGCCTTGAAAAAGTGCTGTACGATCCCCAGAAATTCATGGAAATATACCTAAACGAGGTTAGGAAGGAGAGGGACCAGGGGTTTGCTAGGAAGGAAAGGAAACTTACAGAGTTCTTCCAATAGGGGTAGTGCATCTCTGCGGGGTGATGAGCACAGGGAAATAGCCCAAGTTATGAAAAAATATGACATGACATCAAGTAACTACGATGAGCTCTATGGTGAAGAACAAGCTGAGAAATACCACATTATAGCAAACCTCATCGTAAACGTGGCTGGTTTGCTTGGGGGAAAAATACTAGACGCGGGAGGCGGTACAGGCACCTTCTACGAGTACCTGTATTTACAAGGCCTAATCGGGAGGAACTCATACTATGTACTACTTGACATAAGTATAGGCATGCTTGAGAGGGCACGTCTCAGAATCTCCAAATTACTCAAATATAATACTTCACTCGTAGATATTGTTAGGGGAGACCTTGCTTTCCTTCCCTTTAGAGGAAAATCTTTCGATAACATTTTATCTGTCACAGTGTTCAACAACTTGCCCCAACACGCAGCGGAGAGAGCCCTGGAGGCCTTGCTGTCGTCGTCCAGAGGAGATGTTATTATTAGCGCTTTGAACGCGGCTGCCCCAGTTATCGAAATTATAGGTAGGAGACGAGAGTGTGTGAAGAAAAGTAATGCGGTTAAGGATGTTGTTTTTTTATGTAGGAAGAGGCCTTAGCGTAAATGGTAGAATAAAAGCCACGTTAAATACAATGATATGTAGTAAGTAAGAAAACCCTTAAAAAACGTGTAAAGACCCAGGCTTATCGGAGGGCCCGCCTGCCTTGCGTATTTTAGGGTAAGAAAAGACATAATTGTGTAAATCGCAAGGCTTAGGAGAAATAAGCGGTTGCCATCAAGATGGGCCGGGTACAGGAAAAACGATGCAAGTCCCATGACTGTTCCTACTATCCCCTTTATCAGCAGTATGGTTCCCTGGGGTGTAATCACTACGCGGCTCGGTGAAACCATGAATAGCGCACCAGATGAGAATTCTTACCAGCCTGTTAAAAAAACAATGACGTCAGTAGACATAATGGCGTGGCTTGACGAGAACCAGGGAATACTGAAAACCTCCAGGATAAACAATGTTTACAGAGCCCAGAGCCTCCCGAACACCTTCATATTCAAACTACATACCAGAAAAGGGACCAAGCACCTTGTTATAGAACCCGCCTTCCGAATACACTTCACGGAATACAAAATACCAACACCCACCGCACCCGACGGACTAACAATGGCTATAAGAAGGCACGTTCGGGGGGCAATCATAAAAGATGTGGTCCAAATAGGGTTCGACAGGATTGTCTCAATAAGTCTCTCAAACGAGAAAAAGATCCTAGTAGAACTCCTGCCAAGGGGGGTCATCTCGGTTATAGGCGACAATAAAAAGATCCTCGTTGCAAGCGAATACAGGGAAATGAGGGATAGAGTGATAAGACCCGGGGCAGAGTACCAGCTGCCACCACACTTCTCGGAGAAACCCACAAAAGAAAAGTGTCTACAAGCACTCGTGACAGGTTCTCAGAGAAACCTGGTCAGGCAACTTGGTATCCCAACCGATGTAGTCAAAGAAGCACTATGGAGGTCGAAATCGGAGGAACCCAGCGCCATTTGTGAAAACATTATAGAGATAATAGAAGAGTCCCTAACAGGCTACGGATACCTTGCGAGCGAATACAAAAGCGGAGTTCCCGTTTACTTCTCACCCTTCGAACCCCGGCACTTGTCTTCGCAGACCACTTTTAGGGTAGAAAAAACGGGTTCCTTCAACGATGCTGTGGACAGGTTCTTTTCCCATGGGCTTGTAAAGAGAATGGCAGAGGAATCTTTGAAGGAGGAGACGGCTGCTTCAGTTAAGCTACAGCGGCTTTTAGAAAGAGAGTACAAGCTCATAGAGGACTATGAAAGAGGCTCTAAGGAGCTATATGAGAAAGCCGCCCTAATTATGACCTTTAGGCACATTATCGAGGAGGCCCTTGAATGCGTGAATGAGGTTAAAAAGAAGATAGGATGGAACGAGGTTGTGACCCGGTGTGAACGGGTAGAAAGAGCGGATCCCAAGAATGGTAAGGTCTTAATAAGAGTGGATAACGGCAAAGCCGTGGAAGTAGCGGTCAATGTGCCCGTTAAGGAGCAGATAGAGAAACTTTTCGAGAACGCGAAGAAGCTCAAGAAAAAAGCTATAGCTGCTAAGAAACACCTCGTTTTGTTAGAGGAGAAGCTAAGAAAGGAGAGGGAGAGGGCAGAGAAGACCCGTGTCATGATAATTAAGAGCGTGAGGAGGAGAGAGTGGTACGAGAACTACTGGTGGACGATAACCCGCAATGGATACTTAGTTATAGCGGGTAAGGATGCCTTCCAGAATGAGGTCCTTGTGAGAAGGCATCTGGAGGAACATGACATATTTCTACACGCGGACATCCATGGAGCTCCTGCAACAATTCTGAAAAACAGGCATAATGACATCCCACCGGGAGACGACATAGTGGATGCAGCGATTCTAGCGGCGAGCTATTCTAGAGCTTGGAAGGAAGGGCTTCTCGCAGTAGACGTATTCTGGGTAAGGTCGGACCAAGTCAGCAAAAGCCCGCCTTCTGGACAATATCTTTCCAAAGGAAGCTTCATGATCTATGGTAAGAAGAACTATGTGAAAAACGTCAAACTAGAGCTAGCCGTGGGTGTCCAAGAGCTAGATGAAGGCGCCAGGTACATAGTGGGTAGCCTAGAGGCTTTAAAGGCTAGAGCAATAGCATTAGCGATAATATCTCCAGGTGGGGATACAAGGGAGAAAGTGGCTAGGAGGATTGTAGAGAGGGCCTGGTCTAGAAACGTGAAAACACCACCGCCCAACGAACTATTATCACTAATTCCAGGCAGCTCAAGGCTAGTGAAGTTCTTGATATAAAGTTAAATTATCTCGGACTCCCAATCCATTGTATCGATCACGGCTTTTCCTGGTGAAAAGGATTGGATACTGGCACAGCTGACGTCGAGGGACTCACTGTAAGGGACATTATGGTAACAGACGTTAAGACAATAGAACCCGAGGACCCAGCCATAAAAGCGGTTGAAATCATGACAGAAAACAACATAGGTAGCGTTATAGTTACTGGACCAACCAGAGAAGTGATAGGAATAATAACGGAAAGAGACCTAATAACCAGGGTTCTCGCAAAAAGACTGGACCCTTCAAAAGTGAAGGCAGCGGATATAATGAGCCGCCCCGTCATAACGATAGAGCCCGACGCGCCAGTTAGTGAGGTTGTTAACATAATGCGAGAAAAGGGAATAGGTCACATACCTGTTGTTGAGAATGGCAGGGTTATCGGCGTCGTGGCCGAGGCTGATATAGCATTCATAGCTCCAGAGTATTTGCAACTGCTACGAATAAGGAAAACACGCTAGTGTTTCTCTTTTAAAGCAGATTCACCCGAACTTTACAACGAGAACCATACAGTTCAAGAGTTTAACTCCAAATACTATCTGACTCGACAAGGTTAAGCCTTAATATCAGGATTTTCTATAATTATATTGATATGATAGCATGGCTCCCCCCCATGGTTATGCAGCAGATTCCGTCCAGAATAGCATCTTTTTCTATCATAATTATGCTTGAAAGCCCCCTTGCAATGAGGTGTATACAGGATAATGGAGTCCAGTAACCCGGGTACGGTGGATTTTTACTTGAGCGAAAAATACGCAACCCTAGCACCCACTGACAAGGTGACTTATGCGCGTGAGGTCATGAGGAGTACGGGGGAGCGAGTTATCCCCGTAACTGATGAAAGGCAGGAGAAGCTATTGGGCCTAGTATACAGGGTTAATCTGCTCTCCACAACCTCTACACGGAGCAATCTGCTCGTAAGAGACGTGATGGTTGAGCCCTTACTAGTTTTGGACATGAACGAGGATGTGTTGAAAGCGATTGAAAGAATGCTTAAACTAGACGAGTGGTATGCTCCTGTGGTTGGAGACGATGGCAAGTTTCTTGGAATGTTCGGTCTAGATAGTGTGCTGAGGTACTTTTTCCTGAACAATAGCGGCCTACTTGAGAGCGCAAAATCGGTTGACGCAATGAGTAGAGAGGCGGTTGTCTATGTAGAGCCTGATGATAGTGTTTCGAGGCTATGGTACTTGATGCTTAAACATAAGTATGCTGGCATCCCAGTCGTCAGGAAGAACAAGGTGATTGGTATAGTGACGCAGCATGATCTCATCCTCCATGGTATAGGAAGGCCAGAGCTGGAATCGGAGTCCAACCCCAGGAAGACTAAGGTTAGGGAAATAATGAAGACGCCCGTGTATACTGTTAGGCCCGAGAGCCCCCTCGTAGAGGCGCTTAGATATATTGTAGAGAAGAACATTGGGCGGGTAATTGTTGTAGATGAAAAGGACAGGCCAGTTGGGGTTATAGACAGGGAGGACCTGATTAGATTCTTTCTATCTAAGTATAGGTTTTAAGCAGATACATAATCATCAGGGAAGGCTATGATGGGTGGGCATAGGTGTATAGAGGCAGACCTAGGTTTATAGAGGGAATAAGGTGGTTAAGAAGCGACGGTAAACCCAATTTCAGCAACAGGGTGTACCGTGTAGAGAGTGACTTAGAAAGGCTCTCGATAAGGCCTGTATACACTACATCGCCTACCGCTCCCCTTCTCAACGCTGTTGAGAAGATGTACACGGCCAACATAAGGAGCCTAGTTGTCGTTAGTGGTTCGAACAGGTATGAAGGCATGCTCCTTGCAGAGCACGTTATAGACCTTTTAGGCGGCGGAGAGAAGTATGACATGGTTATCAATAGCTTTGATAACGACTTTTATAAGGTTATCAAAGCCCCGGTATCTATCGTATTTGATAAAAGCTACCCATATCTTGATAAGAAGTTAAGACTCACCGACGCACTTCAGACAATGATAGAAAACGGGATAAACGTGGTTCCCGTGGTCGACGACGACCATAATGTATATGGTATAATAAGCGAGCATGATATAGTTGCTCTGCTAGCCGGGAAACGAACAGGTGCTCTAGTGAGGGACATAGCAAATCCAAGCGTACCTACCATTGAGAGCGAGGCAAGCCTAAGGGAAGCAATGCGCCTCATGAACCGCACGGGCCTTAGAGCAATATTCGTGAGAAACGAGATCGGCCAAATAGTGGGTACTATAAGGGGTAAGGACATAATCGCGTCCCTTGGCTCTCACAAGGCCTTTTCATTTATAAAGAAGGGCTACATAGACGACTTTACAAGCGAGCCTGTTAAGGAGTTTTCAAGATTCAACGCACTTAAAGTCAGGGAATACGAGGACGTGGGCAACGCGGCCTCCCTATTGATAGAGAACGATACACCCGTAGCTTTGGTTGTTGACGACAGTGAGAATGTGAAGGGAATGTTAACTGAGCATGACCTCTTCTATGCGCTTTCTTTCCCCCTAGGATAGTGCAGGTAGGAATCTTTGCATCAGTTTGGGGGGTTGTCTAAGAGATGCCACCCAAGGTAAGCTCCTATATGAGTACAGAGGTTGTGACTGCAGGCCCTGATGATAGCATAGCTCATATCAGAAACCTTATGCTGAGGCACGGCATAAGCAGGGTCGTTATACTGGGCGGGGGAAACAGGCTCCTAGGTATTGTTACTATGACCGATATTCTCAGAATATACTCAAGCCCCAAGCTGCTGAGACGACCCCTAGATATGATACCTGCTAGAGAAGTGATGACAGAGAACATAACCACGATAAACGTGAACAATAGTGTCGAAGACGCTGCAAGGGTAATGGTTAGGAAAAACATAGGCTCCCTCCCAGTGATTGACAAGGAGGGCAACATTGTTGGTATAATAACAAGACAGGACTTGTTGAAAGCAGTTGCTGATGACCGCTCTTTGAAAGATAAGGCCCTAGAACAGTACTATGACAAAGACCCTCCCCAAGTTTCACCATTCCATACAATAGTCCACGTCGCTGAGGTTATGGAGTCGAAACCATATAGTAAAGCAATAGTTGTAGATAACAGGATACCTGTTGGCATAATAGCTCGCAGGGACATAGTATTCCTAGACCCTTCTCTATTAGTTGCTCCCTACACATTCAAAAAACGTGACAAACCACTGCCGAAAGGAAGGACTGGCGGAGTCAGGACATACCTCGTACCTGTGGCCCAAGACGTTATGACAAGGGACCCCATAACATTGGAGCCTGGAGGAACTCTCCACGAAGCAGCCTCGCTTATGGTTGAACACGGCATCGGGGCGATACCAATTGTAGATAAGCAGGGCGATCTACTGGGGGTTGTTGCAAAAGTTCATATACTGGCGGCATATGTTGGGCAAAAACTCTAAGACAGCACCATGTTGGTGATAGAGCTCGCTCGGTAAACCTAGGGAGGTGTCTCAGTTTGGTTAAGAGTAGGAAGCTTGGGGAGGCCCTCAAAACCAGGGTTGAGGACATTACGGTTAATGACTTCCCCTCAGCTGACAAAGACCAGAGTATTGCGGAGGCCCTCAGACTGATGGAAAAGTATGGGACAGACAGGATAGTGGTTACAGAGAAAGGGGCCCCCATTGGGGTTATGACCAAAAAAGACCTAGTCAACAAACTTCTAATGGAAAGAACAAGGACCGCCTCATTTTCAGCACTCCATATATCAAGCTTCTTCACTAATAGCACAATATCTGTTGAGGCAAGCAAGTATTTGTCAGACGCAGCTAAGGAGATGGAGGCTAACGATATAAGCAGCCTGTTCGTGGAAAAGCTTGGTTCGATAAGAGGTTTTTTCACCAAGAGAGAGCTTGTAGGTAAGCTTGCCGACGTTGATGATGTGAGAGCTCTTGAGGTGATGTCACCCGTCGTGCATTTAGCAAGGCTGGACGAAAGGCTGCTGCACATCAGGCAATTAATGCTGAGCAAGAGAGTTTATTTCATGCCTGTAGTAAGCGACTCAGGCAAACTTGTGGGAACCATAAGTATAGACGACATAGCGGACGCGGTCATACAGTTTTATCGATCAGTGCCTGAAAGGTATAGAAGGGAGAAAAAACACAAGCTCTTCGTTCATGGATATTATAACAGGACACAACCAGTGGCGGGTCTTGACACAAAGCTTTCAGAAATAGTAGGGCAACTGGTCAGCAAGGGTGTAAGAGGTGTCGTTGTTATGGAGGGGGACAATGTGAAGGGCCAAGTCACTATTGATGACATTACAAGGCTAGTGGCGCTAGGCAGCCATGAGGTCCAAAGAAGAGAACAGTAGCAAAAACAAGAATCCTCTCCCCGATCCGTTGTTTGTTATAGACGCAATGCATGGCAAGCTCGCGAAACTACTAAGAATACTAGGTTACGACACAATATATGCCAATAGCATGAGCGACCAGCAAGTGCTAGAAATATGCCAGAGTGGTGGCCGGGTGCTAGTTACTGGCGATAGGTCCCTCTACGAGAGGGCTTCTAAGAATTGCCCCAAAGCAATCTTCATACCCCAGAGCACTCGCGTCGAAAAATCTCTCGCTATATTGGCGGAAAATCTGGGAATAAGCCTCGACATAGACATGGGAAGAAGCAGATGTCCATATTGTAACGCTAGGCTGGAAAAAATGCCGAGAACCCCACTCCCCTGGACTCAGGAAGTGTATAAGTGCCCATCATGTGGTAATTATTATTGGAAGGGAAGCCACTGGAAAAGCCTGTTGAAAACCCTGGGTGAAGCCAAGAAATGGCTCCCTCCGAGATAGTTGAACCTGAGGACCTGACGCTGGAAGAAGGCTCGTACCTTGTAAAAAAGGCTAGAGAAGCAGTTGAGAAGAGCTTCATAGCAGAGCGCCCCGACACCCGTGACGCTACCCAGAAATTAATGAAAAAGGGGGCGGCGTTCGTAACAATAGAGCGGTTCTCGCCCGAGAAAAGAGAGCTTAGGGGGTGTATAGGTTTTGTTTACCCGGTAAAGCCCTTAGTAGAGGCGGTTATAGATGCGGCTATCGAGTCCGCCTTCAGAGACCCCAGGTTCCCTCCAATGAAAATATCAGAGCTACCCCAGGTCACTTTCGAGGTTTCTGTGCTCTCAAGTATAAAGCCGATGCCAGAAGACCCGAGGGAAAGGCTTAAACTCATAAAGATTGGCCACGTAGGCCTTATTGCGAAGAAGGGCGTATACTCAGGCCTATTACTACCCCAGGTTCCTGTTGAACAGGGATGGGACGAGGAGACGTTCTTGTCATACACGTGCCTGAAAGCGGGTCTTCCCCAGGACTGCTGGCTTTCTAGAGAGGTCAAGTTCTACTATTTCACCGCAAGGATATTCGCGGAGAAGCACCCAGGGGGTCCTGTTGAGGAACGTGTGTTCGACTAAACTGGATAGTCAGCTTAACTCTGACCAATCATCCCACAGGGTCAGCCTTGCCGGTTATCATCACTTAAGGACATAGTAAACTACAGTGGGTTAAAAGAAAGCTTGTTTTCAAGTCAAATAGTGCTCTACAGTATTAAAAATCATGCCGTACAATAACCATACACTGACGTATTGTTTCACAGTATAGCCTAATAATGAATCGTTTCTGGAGGGATGGCTTTGAGGTTCATCCTAGTCGCTAAGACGCTGGACATGGTGGAAAAAATCTCGTCACGCATACAGATAACAAACACCCTGGTGGAGCTATTCAAGCAAACTCCCAAGGAAGTCGTGGATAAGGTGATCTACTTCCTCCAGGGAAAACTATGGCCAGAATGGATGGGTATGCCTGAGCTAGGCCTTGGGGAAAAGATGCTAATAAAAGCAATATCGATAGCCTACGGCGTCTCAGAGGCCCGGGTCACGTCCCTCTACAAGGACTTGGGCGATTTAGGAGTTGTCGCAGAGAGGCTGAGGTCAGAGAAAAAGTCTCTAACCACCTCTAAAGGCCTAATGGCCTTCATGGGAGGCGCCGTAAGCACGGAATCCGGACTAACTGTTGACAGGGTCTACAACACCCTTGCGAGGATTGCTAAAGCCCAAGGTGAGGGGAGCAGGGATTTAAAGTTGAGACTGCTCTCTGGGCTGCTTAGGGAAGCCGAGCCCCTTGAGGCTAGGTTTATTGTCAGGTTTGTGGAGGGGCGCCATAGGATAGGTGTTGGTGATATGACGATACTAGACGCCCTTGCCATAGCGTATGCCGGTGGTGGCTCATACAGGCCGGTCATCGAGAGGGCATACAACCTGAGGGCGGATTTGGCCCATGTTGCAAAGATTCTTGTAGAGAAAGGTGTTGAGGCTCTTGAGAAGATAAAGCCTGAGGTGGGAACACCAGTAAAGCCAATGCTGGCGGAAAGGCACAAGGACCCAGCGGAGATGCTGGCAAAGGTGGGGGGCAGGGCCATAGTCGAGTACAAATACGATGGTGAGAGAGCTCAGATCCATAAAAAAGGAGACCAAATATGGATATTCTCGCGCCGCCTCGAAAACATTACCCACATGTATCCCGAGGTTGTCGAGAGTGCTAAGAACTACCTTGTTCCCAACGAGGTAATTGTTGAGGGAGAGATAGTAGCAATAGACCCTGACACTGGTGAAATGAGGCCCTTCCAAGTCCTCATGACAAGGAAGAGAAAATACGAGATACATAGAGCGATGAAAGAAGTGCCTGTAAGGGTATACTTGTTTGATATAATTTATGTCGATGGAGAAGATCTGACTCTCAGACCCCTTCCCGAGAGGAAGAAGGTGTTGGAGCAGAGCGTTAGGGAAAATGACGTGATAAAGCTCGCCGAGTACCAGTATGTTTCCACCCCAGAGGAGCTTGACAGATTCTTTCTAAAGGCTGTAGAAGAAGGAGCAGAGGGCATAATGGTAAAGGCTATCCACCAGAACAGCATCTACCAGGCGGGTAACAGGGGCTGGCTCTGGATTAAATACAAGCGTGACTACAAGAGCGAGATGAGCGACTCAGTAGACCTCGTAGTTGTTGGCGCATTCAAAGGAAGGGGAAGACGCGCAGGTAAATACGGCACTCTCCTGCTGGCAGCCTATGATAAGGAGAACGACTCCTTTAAGACAGTCTGCAAGGTGGGGACGGGCTTCACCGATGAAGACTTGGAGAAAATGGAAGACATCCTAAAGCCCTATATGATTAAAAACAGACATCCGAGAGTTGTGAGTGAGGTAGAACCGGACGTATGGACAGAGCCCGCGCTCGTTGCGGAAATCATAGGCGCGGAGCTGACGCTCAGCCCGTTACACACCTGTGCGCGGGGGGCCCTCAAGCCGGACACTGGTATTAGTATCAGGTTCCCTCGTTTCATTAGATGGAGAGACGACAAGAGCCCCGAGGAGGCCACAACCTGCGATGAGCTCGTTGAGATGTACAAGCAACAACTGAGAACGGTCCAGGAATAATCGTTCACATTTAGTCAGATGCTCAGATATCATTTTGTCCACAGGTTTTCCAACAACATCGTGCAAACCAGAAAATTGGTTATCAAAACCCCTGTTGGAAGATTTGTTACATCAAAGAACGTTTTGAGCAAGGCCAACTATTATGAAGGAACTACTAAGCTTTAACGTCGGAAAGCCTTGAAATAAGCCACGCGGTATTAGTGTCTCCTATAAATTCTCTTGAGGTGTGCCTGGGCAATGCGGTATACAGCCTCGACTACTCCCGGCTCTTTTAATTCATTTATTATAATTTGACTAACTTTTCCTTGGTCGTTCCTCACTATTTCTATATTTACCTCCTCGTTGGCAGCCATTAGGCTTACCTTTTCTCTAAGCGATTCCAGCTTCAGATGGTCAGGGTCGGCTGGTTTGCTGAAGTGTATAATAACTTCTTCAGAACCCTTTTTAACGCTGGCAACTACTTCATCGTTTTGCCTTATCTCTGTACCTGTTTCTTTCCTAACCAAAGGCTTGTGGACGTTCATGGAGTCGAGCAAGTTAAGCATGTGTTCGTAATGCTCGAGCTCTTTTTTGAGCTCGTTTATACGTTTTACCAGGAAGTCTTTAAGCTTATCAAGCTTTTCTCGGTCACTGCCTATCATTGCCTCATCCTAACCTTATTAATGCCTTAAATGTGCTATAAGAGTACCTATGCAATCGTGCTGATGGTTATTGTCACCTTACTAACTAATACACGGAACTTCGATTAAAGGCTTCTATCCTATTAGACTAAAAAGGGGACGCCGGATAGCATCCACCCTTTTCCCGAGAAAAGGTAAAAAATAAGAGACAAAAGCAATTCTTAATCCTTAGCAGCTCAGTAATAAACACACATACATAAGAATTACTCACAAACCCGCCGTCGATTACATTGTCTTCCAGACAAGTCCCGAGTGTTATAACGTGAAGGCGATTAGTGATGGAAACAAAAAGGCACAGAAAATCCTGCCCAGGGTGCAAGTGCTTCCGTGCTTGCCTTTTAGTGGTAGTGGTTGCCTTTCTAATGGCAGTTGCCTTCGCCCCGGTCGCGATCATGGGACAAGCCGATTCACAGGGTTCGGAAAGAGACGGGCAGAAGTATATAGTACTCAAGGTCCCAGCGGTTACTGGTGACAACGGTAAGATAATATCCATTATCGTCAAAAAAAGCGACACACCGGGTGTGAGGTTTGATGGTACAGTAGATATAGGTGAGGATACCTATGCCTCAGCTTGGACAGCCTATCTAATATCAAGCCTCCTTTCAGGAGAGTCCCCGTTTGACCGTGGTATAGAAATCATGGTACTCACAGATAGCAACAATGTAGAGGGTCCCAGTGCTAGTTTAGCAATAGCGACGGCCATCTATGCACTCCAGGCTGGAAAAACCGTTCATAATAGTTTCTCTAACTTCTCGATAACTGGCGCTATCAGCCTAGACGGCGCAAGTGTACTAGTTGGGGGAACTTTGGAGAAGCTGAGGGCAACTATCGAAGAGGGCCTGGAGGCCATGATACTTCCTGCGCCAAACGCTGTTATGCTAGAGAGCCAGGCAGGGGCGGGGGACAGTCGTTATCTGATGCCAGTATATGGGCTTCTCGATACGTACGACGTTCTCATATCAAGGGAAACAGTATTCTCGAGCTGGGTAGAGACGGGGTATCCCGGCGAGCTAGCTGAGTACTTGTCTGGCATAAGGGAGGAGTTCTACGCTAAAGCCTTGGACACAGCCCTGGGACTGGGTAACGCTACCCTTGCAAGGGTGACCCACTATCTCAATGAGTCTGAGAAGGAGTTCTCTAGAGGAAGGTACTATTCTTCGGCAAGCCTGGCTTACACAGCCTACTTAGCCGCGTTAGCAGCAAATCTATCATCTGTAAGCGATAGTGAGCTGGAGAACATGTATAACCTTATTGTGAAGGAACTCGATCGTATCAAGGATGTTCTGCGCTACCGAGAGCAGGAATTGTACAGGAAGGGTTCTATAGGACAATATGAGCTAGAACTCCTGGCAATATCAGAATCACGTGCCTGGATGTGCGAGGCTCTTTTAAAAGAGTATAAAGCGGGCCAGCTTAGTAAAGAAGAGAGAATAGACGCTCTCATACAAGCGAAGGCAAGATGTGAGACCGCTAAGACGTGGGTGAAGGCCCTGGATCTCCATTGGGAGAATCAGCCTCTTGTATCATATAGCCTTTTGGAAAAGGTTATCGACGAGTATAACACCTTCTTGGAATATGCGATGATATATGTTTCAAAAGCGGTTGAGATGCAGGGGATGCCTCCTCGTATAAAAATTTACTTTGATGAACTCAAAGACTTGGCAAATCGGATAAACGAGGCCTCGCAGAAGGGAAGCCCAGGGCTCAGGCTGGGGTTATCGGTAGAGCTTTCAAGCAGGCTCTCTTCCTTCCTAACCCAGATGAACTTTATTGAACCCAAAGTTACAGAGGGCTACGTAAGAGAGCTTTGGAGGAACTTCGCTGTCCTCTCAGGAAATCTAGCGTCTTATGGGAGGAGCAGTATAATGGCCTCCATGTACGCGGAGTATGCCTCTTATGACGGCCACGACCCACTTACCACAGTCTCTTTACTAGACACCGCCATTGCATCGCTACACCCCCTTCTTATATACTCTATGTTGGAGGAACATGGTGTCGAGGGAAGTGGTGTAGAAAACGCGACAGTGTCTAACAACACGGCAATCATCATCGAGAGGTACCAATACTGGGTCGCATTCGGCGTAATGTCAACAATAATTGGTGTAATAGTGGCTAGGCTTTATACGGGTAAGGAGCTCTGGTGACGTGCCCTTCTTTGGTCTTTAGAGCCACATCTTCTTCCCCCCCCATAATCTCCTTAGCCAGCCTTATATCATCCAGCAGGAGGTTCCAGAGACCCCGGTTCCTAAGTATGGCTGCGGGGTGGTATGAAGATACAAGTTTGAACTCTATATCACCTATCTTTACCTTAATTACTTTCCCGCGGAACTCTTTGATAGGCACGTAGCTTGGCCTGTGTTGCAGTGAGGTGGGAAGGTTCGCTAGATAGTTGGCCGCGGTGGCGCCCAATGCAAGAACTATTACTGGCTTTATCGCCCTTAGCTGGCCCACAAGATAGGGAAGGCAGGCCACTGCCTCATCATGACGGGGAACCCTATTCCCCGGGGGTCTACACTTAACCACGTTGGTGATAAAAACATCATCTCTACGGATTCCATTATGTTGTAGAGCCTTGTCAAGCAGTTTTCCAGCTGCCCCTACAAAAGGCCTCCCAGTAGCGTCCTCCTGGGCTCCTGGCGCCTCTCCTACTATGACCATCCTTGCATTTGCTGGTCCCTCGCCTGGAACTGGCTTCTTACGTGTCTTGTGAAGGGGGCATCTCTTGCACTCCCTTACAAGCCTATGTATCTCGTCTAATACGGGAGGATGGTCTGACTTCATGCCCTTCGCCACACGTAGTGTTCGCTCAGAGAGTAGTTCGCAAGAAACCCAGCTACTATCCCTATTAAGTTAGCAATGAGAGGCTCGATGCCAAGCAGGTATGACAGTGAGAGAAGAGTGATATAGTTAATGGTCACTCCCAATCCAGCTGCAAGGTGATATCGCGCAAGCCGCTTGTGTAGAGGGACAAGCGTCTTCTCATTCCTGAATGTAAACACGTTATTGAGGGTGAAGTTATTTAGTATGCTGGACTCTATTGACAGCAGTCCTGAGATATACAGGGGCAATCCGATTTGATAGTGTGTCACCCAAAGTACAGCCTCGTTCACGACAACCCCGGTCGTGCCAACCAGTGCAAATTTTAGTATCCTGTAGTTGTTTAGCCTAATCACATGCTTGAGATAGTTCAGGCCTTCGCCTGCAGTAAGCTTGCTCTTTCCCGCGTATCGCGGAGAAAAAACAATGGGTACTTCCCTAATCCGCTTCCGGTCATAGTCGCCCTTCACTAGTATCTCAAGCAATATCTTGTACCCTAAAGGGTCTAGTACGTTTAGTTTATTGGACACGACGCTACGTTTCAGTCCGAAGAACCCTGTCATTGGGTCGCTTATCATGCGGGTTTGTGGGAGAAGAAGTTTTGCAATCGCAGTTGCTCCTAAGGAAACTATCTTTCTAAGAACAGTTAGACCCTCGTCTCGCCCCCCGTGCTTGTACCTTGTACCTATAACAATGTCGCCCCCGCTCTCCAACTCGCGGAGCATCTCGGGGAGCTTTTCGGGAGGGTGCTGAAGGTCAGCGTCCATTACTATAATATACCTCCCCTCCGCGTTCTTGAAACCCTCTACAACGGCCCGGGCCAACCCCCTCTCATTGTATCTTACAATCACCTTTACCCTATCCTCTATTCCCAATCTCTTGGCGTGCTTGAGAGCCTCTTCTGCTGTTCCGTCGGGACTGTTGTCATCAACTATTATGACCTCGTAATCATCACCAAGCCCTGCTTTCTCCATCGTGTTTCTTATCCTCTCCAGCAGGACGCCTATGTTCTCAGCCTCATTATACGTGGGTACAACTATGCTAAGCTTCAAGCTCTCTTCCTTCATGAGTGACCCCTTCAGTGCACAAGGCTCCCCGCTAAAGTCAAGTAGGTATTTTTAGGGAGAGTTAGGCCTATTTTGTCTTGTGAGCCAATGAAACCCCCGGCACATATCTCATTGTGGGAAGCACCCAGCATTAAACGAAACATGACATCGGTAGTCCACCTCGACCTCCCGGCATAGTGTTCAGGGTGTATGTGTTGGAGGCCCGGCATGGGGAGACTTCCAGTGGACTTGAGCGAGTAATAGGGCTCCTCAGGTATATTGGTAAAATGATAATGTTCTCGTCGTTCATGGTGTTCGTACCCGGGTTCTACTCGCTCTACCGTGACCTAAGAGGGAGCATAATACTAACTCTAGACTGGATGCTCCTCGCGAGCTTGGTAATACTAATGTATGCTATTTTTCATAACGTGAGGTCGAGAATAACTAAAACCACCGCAGTAGTGCTAGTTTTTTTCCCTATTGCATTACTGCTTGTATGGCACATGCATCCTTTAACATTGTCCCGTCTTAGTGATGTGACGCTTGCTTTTAACCTGTACGGCGCATTCATGATAACTATAGGGTATCTCATGAACAGCCTGTCTGGTAGAGACATATCCCTCAGGCTTGAGGAGGCCATATTCTTGGTTGCACTCCTATGGGTCTTAATACCTCCACTCGTAGCTGTGCCAGTGTATCTTTTCCTCAAGATACCATTCATTAACCTATGGTTCGAAAGCGTGAACGGCATGGCAGGAACTGGCCTGACCACGTTCACGGGCGAAGTTGACCCCCATGGATACTATGTGCCTTCAGTTGAGGAACTGCCCAAACCTATACTCCTCTGGCGTTCACTTATCCAGTGGGTCGGTGGGATAGGCATTGTTGTCACAAGTATGGCGGTCCTTGCAAGACCTGGCCTTGGCGTAATTCTGCTAAGCCAAGTCGAGGGTCGCCTGGAGAGGATAGAGCCCAGTATTAGAAAAACAGCGGTCCAGATGGTAAAGTTCTACACGGGGCTTACTCTGCTTTCCTTCATACTATTCGCGCTGGCTGGAATGGACGTCTTCAACGCTGTTGCACACGCCCTAACAGGTATATCTACTGCCGGCTTCTCTACAAATTCGGGCAGCATAGGGGGCTTCAACTCTTTGTCTATCGAGATAGCTGCCATAATAGTCATGTTCATAGGGGCCTCTAATTTCTATGACATGTACAAATCGCTTAGAAAACCCAGTTTCATTATACGGTCGGTGGAGTTCAGGTTCATGCTTGCCTTGACTGTGGTTGGCATAGTGGTCGGCACGTTCATATTGTTTATTCAGGGAGGCGAGTCTCTTGAAACAGCGCTTAGGGCGGCATCCTTCCAAGTGGTAAGCGGTCTGACCACTACTGGCTTCCAGTCCTATGATCTTTCCGAGGCACCCGTGGCCTTCAAGTTCATGTTGACCATACTAATGCTCATAGGAGGCAGCGTGTTTTCAACTGCAGGCGGAATAAAATTGTTCAGGATACTAGTAGTCTTTAAGGCGTTCAAAGAGGAAATAAGGAAGATAACAGGGCCCCCCGGGACCATTGCCACATATAGGGTTGGTAGATACGACCTGGAGGAATCAGACGTCCTAAGAGCAATTCTAGTTGCAGTGTTGTTCCTCCTTATAGCCAACATTGGCCTGGTCTATACCATGTTCAGGCTAGCGGACTCCTACAATGTGGATGACATATACTTTGACACCATAAGTGCACTCACCAACATAGGCCTTAGCGCCGGTGTGGCGGGAGCATCACTGCCCGATGATGTTAAGGTCCTTTTCATGACAATGTCAACCCTAGGCCGTCTAGAAATTCTCCCGATACTCGTACTGTCCTTCAAGATAGCGAAGAGCCTGAGGAGAAACATGGCGTTCAAGAGCCGCTGAAAAGCCTAATTAAACCACGTAATTACACTGAAGGTCTCAAAGTCTTTACACGTCTCCGATTATTCCCGATAATTCCCCTAGAGGTGGAAACTCCATGGAGCTGCCCCCCGGCTCAAATATTATGGGAATGGCCTCCTCGATTATTCCGATTTTCTTCACAATAGGAGATAGGTAGGCAGAGCGGTCAAGTGTTACGGGGTTACCTGTTTGGTAGTAACCGGCGGCTGGAAGAACTATTAGGGTCCTCCCGTCCACAAGGGGCATGGAAAGGAAGCAGGGATACTTAGCTACGCTTCCCAGCTCGTCCGAGACTTTTATCGCTGGATGCTCGTGTCCAATAATCACATACTTTGCCCCCCGTGCCTCCTCTTCACTGTACATTCTATGACCGTGGACAAGCAGGGTCTCTGAGTCAAGCCTCAGGCTCTCAACAACCTCTACGTCGAACCTGTTGGTTATGATTGTTATGTAATTGTCGTGATTCCCCCTGATAAGCAAGACATCGCTAAACAAGTCTTTGGCATGGGCGAGGAACTTGGAGACCTCCTCTCGCTCTTGCATCGTGAGTTTCTCGAAAGTATGTTTAAGGTCACCATCTATCACAAGAAGACTAGCCCCTGTCTCCCTATGTAGCCTATCTAGAAGGTCTAAAGCTTTCTTTAGCTGGAGACGGGGGAGATATACCCCCTCTTTCGCAGCCTCTGACTCGAAGCCTAAGTGTAGGTCGGCTAATACCAGTGCCTTTTTCCCTCTATGATACATAGCAGGGCTTCCAGGTACAATGGCCAAGCTACCGTACTTCAAAAGACCTCCCCTTACTTGCCTAATTAGCGGTCCTTAACAATACTTACCAAATTACACATGATGTTTTAGACATGTTTTTGTTTAGCCTCTTAGGTTGATGTCTAGCGTCTTACAAAAGCAAGCTGAATAACCGCAAGTCTGGGCTCCGTTAGTAAATTGTTTTCCAAGAGAGCCTACTTGGAGCCATTGTTTTAAAGACTTGCGTAGTAGTATAAAAACGTAAAAGAGACTGGAGTTCAGATGGCTTCGGACAAAGCATAATCACATGGTCAACATTTAGGAACACCGCCGTGGAACAAGCGTGGCTGTGATGAAGTGGGCAGCCCTTGACCAGCCCGGGATGATGACCCTAGTCTCACACTGAGCAACGCAAAGACATTGAGAGAGTGGGGCTTTTGAAACGCTCTAAGCACCTTACAGAGGCCAGACTGGTGCCAGGCACTATAGTAATGATAGACCTAGATGACTTTGAACAAGTTACCCAGACACTTGGCCTAGACGAGTATAAACCCAACTTCGCAACAGGAGAACTCACTAACCTCATAGAAAGTTTCGCGAACAAGAAGAGAGGCGTCATCATTCACGGCCTCGACCGCGAGAGGGGGACTGAGGAGGCAGTCATAGAAATACCTTACACAAGTCCCGAGGAAGTTATAAAAGATCTAGAGGAGATAATGGAAAAACTGTCATCCATCGGAGTCAAAGCTACGATAGCAGTTGCGGAGGGAATGGTTTCGGCAAGACCAGCTCTCAACCCCAAGGAGGCTTTTAAGGGGACACCATGGAGACATGCAGTGTACAAGATGCTACGTAAGATCAAGAGGAGGGGAGGAGGTAGGTTAATAGTATTGGGAGAGCATCCTGTATAAAGTCTATTGTGCGCCCGCAAGTATATTAGACCCTCCATTATCCTCAAAGGAATGGAGTCTAGAGGGAGGCGGTGAGAGTTGAGGGGTTCCAAGAAAAAGTATGTATACATAGAAACCCCCAGCAGAAAATATGTGAAAGCAAGAGTCATGCTTCAAGGAAGAGAAGAGCCTACAGTAACCCCCACAATGGATGGGAATAGCATAATCATTGTGGGCAAGCCGACAAATAGGCCCCCCTGGGGATACAAGGTTGTTAAATTCGAAGACCTACCACCCGAGGTCAGGGCCAAGATAGAATACCTTTAACTGACCTAAGCGGGCTTTGCTATAAGAATACCGTCCTCGTCGCGAATGATAGTCCCAATAACTACATCCCCTATCCTATAGTTACCCCTCCTGTCTATGAGTGTAAACACACGGTCCCACCTGAGTGAAACACCTAAGAACTCTCCTGGTAACCAGCCCTGGCCTACTATAACAAGCTTCACGGTCTCCCCCTTAACGTAGGGTTGGGGAACCCGTGGGGCGGGCCTAAGCCCAAAGTCCTCGGGCCTTAAGACAAGCCTTACTCCAAATCTTTCCTCAAGCTCTTTCAGCTTGGTGAAAAAATATCTCCAACTCCACTCCTTTACCCCCGGTATCTTCCTCCCACGGCGATGTATGACATATTTCTGGATGCCGAGTGGAGGATACCTGCGTGATAACTCATTCTTGATAGCGAACTCCAGGATTTCCTCAATATCATGGTCATTAACACCGGGTATCCACACGGGTGTTATGTGGATGTCTATCCCAAAATCCTTGGACGCGATAAGTGCCAACCTTACTACTTTCTCTATGTCATAGCTCTGCGTGCCTGCTAGCATCCTCGCCTTATTAGGGTCAAGGCTATCTATGCTTAGGTTTATCCTAGAAACCCCTGCCTCCGCTAGCTTTTCCAGCAGACTCGGGCTAGCCCCATGAAGACGCGTCTCCAGGGCGACGCTCTCAACTCCCCTTAGGTCGGACACGGCTCTTATCATATCGGTGAGGCGGGGATGAGCGATGGGATCACCTGCACCGTCAAATAGAACGTGCAGGCTACCCTTATGCGCTATAGCCCTCGAAACCCACTCTGCAAGCCACTCTTCATCGTCAACAATGAACTCCAGCACTCGAGGCGAGGAGGGACCAGCGTTAACACTGCAGAATATGCACGAGAGGCCGCAGAGGCTGGTTATTCTGACCTGGAGGTTGTTATAACCGCGGTCTATAACACCGAACCCAATATGGCCCATAAGGGGGAAGGGCGACCTTATTATGGCAAGGCCTCCCCTAAGCTCGAGCCCCTTGGTCATTAGTGTTCCCCGGGCCAAGAGTCACCACCTAGACCCTCCAGGAGCTAGGGTTGCTCACACCCATTATATACAAGAGCACTGTCCTCAAGTACCCCCTGTCATCGTAGAACCTTCTGATCTTGAAGGGGGCCCAGCCCGGTATCGGGAAATCCAATGTGACTATCCTCGAACCTTCCCGAAGTTCCATTTCATATTTCCTAGAGAGGCGTTCATTAATGCTTGTATATAGATAGGTGTAGACTACATCCGCATCATTCAGCTCTGCTTCCATGAAGTCTTTACACACTACACTAACCTTCTCTGCCACTCTATTATAGATAGCATTGGCCTCGGCAAGTACACACAGGTCGGGCTGGACCTCCACACATACACCCTGCGCGCCCAGGTGCTTGGCGGCTATTATGGGTACTCTGCCATCCCCGCATCCTAGGTCGTATAGGGTTTCTCCAGGCCTTACATCAGCAACCGCCAGCGCCATGGCGATCGCTTTCAAGGGGCTTGAGATGAATGGAGCGTGTATGGGCAATCCTTGTTTGACCTCCTGTGCCACTGCTCCCTGTTTTTCTAAACCTTTGGCTTAAGGTAACTGTTATATATAGCTAGGTGTTTGAATGAAAAGTAGCTCCACCATCTGGTGGAGTATAAAAGAGACCTATATATATTCCCGTCTTCGTGTTAAACATTAGTGCAGGGGTACAAACCCCACTGGGTGAGAAGTATGAGTCCCAAAAAGGCATTCTCCCTGCTACTAATCATTGCAATGATAGCACCACTCGTACTGGCAATACCTTCGGCACAGGCACAGGAGGAAGGCGACCCCAACTGGGTTGACATAAACACACTGACACCCGAAATAATGGCCGACGAGCGGTTCCAGTTCAACCCGCTTGGCGTTAAGGAGATACGCTATGCGCTGAACCTGCTCATTGACAGGAGCCTCATCGTGGACAACATAATGGAAGGAAGCGCCGACGCAATGCTAACAGCACTTCGACCCAACCACCCAGCATACGATATAATCGACGTGGAGGCGATCGAGGAAGAGTATGGACTCTTCCCAGCGGGAGACGTTGACACGGCAGTCCAGGTCTATATGGATGCCCTAAAGAAGCTCAACGAGACCTACAGCGAGTATGGAATGTACCTGGTTTTCAAGAAGGGCGAAGATGATAAGGAGTGGCTGTACTTCGTCAAGCCAGACGGGACGGAACAGCAGGTCAAGATATACTTCATAATAAGGATAGAGGATGAGAGGAAACAGATAGGAGAACAGATAGCGGCGTGGATTGAGGAATACTTCAAGATAAAGGTCGAAAAGGTTGAGAAAGAGAGAAGCGTGGTCACACCAATAATCTACGGAACCAACCCAGCAAGCTACGGGTTCGACACCCATCCATGGCACATATACACCGAAGGATGGGTCAGCATGACCGATGACCCGCCCTACTATGCAAGATATGACGCAGCCTTCTTCTACGCATCGCTAAGAGGCTACGGACCCAACCACAGGGTCACCGACTGGTGGTACTACTACAACCCCGAGTCCTACGACCTAGGACTAAAACTCTATTTTGAAACATATACACCCGACATGGTAGACCAGCTGTGGGAAGACATCAGGAAAATGCTAGAAATAGGAATACAGGACAGCATAAGAGCCTTCATAACAAACAACCTCGAGTACTTCATGGTTAACTCACAGGACGTCGACATACCAGTATATGGCAAACAAACGGGCCTGTGGAGCGCCTGGGGTCTGAGGACAGCTACAGCGCAGGATGGCACCATAACTGCACTGGAGTTCAGCAGCACCGGAGCCCTATTCATGAGCGCGTGGAACCCCATCTTGGGCTTCAACGATGTCTACAGCAGCCTAATATGGGACCAGGTCCACAGCTTCGGCATGTACCCGCACTTCGAGACAGGCATACCCACGGAGACCACGGCGTCCTACAGTGTGACAACTGACTATAACAAGGATGACGAGGGCAATATTGTGGGCAACCTCCAGGTACCTGATAACGCCATTGTCTTCGACCCCGTCGAGAACAAGTGGATACCCATAAACCAGGCCGTGGCAGAGGGCAAGACTTACATACCAGGTGTAGAGGACCTGGCAAACGCCGGGGGCAAGGTGCCTGTCAAGGTAGTCTTCAACTACGCTCCCATAAAGTGGCATTACGGTGAGGACTTCAGCATATTCGATGTGCTCGGCTCTATGGCCTTCAGCTACGAATGGGCCGTTGACGATTCCGAGATAACGGGAGAGCCTGACCCGTACTACGACGCCGAATATGCAACCAACGCATACCAGGTACTCAGCCTCATTAAGGGTATCGAAGTCGTTAACGACACTGCCCTAGCAGTGTATACCGACTATATAGACGTGGATCCAGCACTCATTGCATACTCAGTGCTGATGTATGCATCCATACCCTTTGATCTACTAGCGTCCATGGAGAAGCTGGTAGTCGAAGACATGGGAGACACCAACTACGGTTGGACCACAAGAGAAGAGACAGGAGAAACGGGCGTTGATATGTTGATACACTACAATGAAATAAAAACAAAGGCTGAAGAACTAGCGGCTAACCCGGAGATATACTACTTCAATGGTCTAGAAGACCTCGGCATCAATGTCAATATAGACCCTGCTGCAAGGTTCTCGAAGCTAGTGGAATGGATAAACAGCCGTGGCCATGCAGTAGTTAGCAACGGTCCATTCTACGTTGAAGAGTACAACCCTGATGCCAACTACTTCGTGCTGAAGTCCATAGAAAACCTAGGATTCGATAAAATAAGTTACATCGGAGTAGACATGCAGGTGCCAAACGTTGATACAATCGAGTTCAAGACCGTCACCACGCAAGAGGCTGGCATTGAGGCAATAAAGAGTGGAGAAGCAGACGTGTTCCTATGGAGCATGAGCAGGGCCAAGATAGGTGACATACCTGACACAGTCATGCTAATACCAACGAGCTCCACCATGTACAACCTAGGATTCAACCCAGTGAGCAACGTGTATGACAGCAATAAAGAAGGAACAGTACCGCTGAAAGACAAGGAGCTTCCAGGCCAGGTCATACCAGGCCTGGTACTCTTCAATCCGCAACAGGTACTACAAGAGTATGCAACCCAGACCCCAACAGAGACTCCTACAGAAACCGCAACACCAACACCCACACCAACAGAGACCGAGACAACGCCAACCCAAGAGACGACCCCGCCTCAACAAACACAGACTCCTACGGAGACCCAGCCACCTACACCAGGAACGGTCACTGTAACAGTGACGCAGACCGTTACTCAGACGGCAACTCAGATGCAAACAGTAACCCAGACAGCTACTGTAACAGAAACTGTCACAGTAACTACAGGCGGTGGCAACACGGCGCTGATAGCGGGCGTGGTCATCGTAATAGTGATTGTTGCAGCGGCTGCTGCTTTAATGAGGAGACAGTAAAATAAGCC
Source organism: Desulfurococcales archaeon (assembly GCA_027014955.1). Lineage (GTDB taxonomy): Archaea > Thermoproteota > Thermoprotei_A > Sulfolobales > Fervidicoccaceae > JALTXS01. The sequence goes on from JALWDA010000073.1 coordinate 30,121, forward strand.
TCACCAACTGTTTTTTTAAGACCATATTAAATAACGTTTAGGACCTATTCTACTACTTTTTGTACATCTTGAACGCGATACAGTAGGCTCTATATCCCTAAACGATATAATCGAGTCTAGAAAGAGCCTGACTCAACTGATTTTTAAGTTACAATGTTATAACAATCTATGGCTTTATTGGTTTAGAGAATAAGCTTTTATCTCACTTGGTTGTAAAAGACACTTGATTTAAAAGGCCTTGTTTATGCATCGATAGACTGGGCGGCGAGTGGTGTAAAAATGAGTGGAGTGGCCCGGCTTCTGATTGTGCAGACTATCAACAACTTAGCTATCCTATTGATAATTGTTGCTATAATTTCGGTAATATTCGTAATATATAATCAACAAGCTCTTGAAGGAGCTGTTATAGAGGCTGTTCAGAACTACGCCCGTATGATTGAGAGAAACCCTAATCTTACTGAAGAGGAAAAGAAAATGTTGATAGAGCAGTTCGAGCAGAACCTTCGCTACAAGTTTGGTCTCTTGGGAAACCCTGTCCAAAAAGTATACAATATGATGATAAGGCTCTTGACTCTCGACCTTGGGAATGCGCGGCAGATATACATAGGGGCATCCTATGCAATAAAGGACCAAGTCCTACTTGCTCTTAGGAACACAGCAATATTATTCACCACAGCTACCATAATAACAACCTTCGTAGGCCTCTTCATAGGCCTATATGCTGCCAGAAGGCCCCAAGGGTTGCTGGACAGGGTTCTCTCTATATCCGCGGTGTTCTCCGCCAGCCTCCCCACCTGGTGGCTGGGGATGCTCATGTTGCTGATATTCGCCTTCAAGCTTGGATGGTTCCCCTTCCAGTCGAAAGACATATTCATAAAGCTATCTGAGCTCTCCGCAGCCTATCAGGTTGGAGAAATGGGGTATTTCACCTACCTGGTCTCTAGAATTTATACCTGGATTTACTACATGTTCCTACCGCTAGTAACCGTTGTCATAGTATCCGTCGGCGGATGGGCCTACGTGGTCAGGAACATTGTGATAAACAGGATGACAGAAGACTTCGTCATGGTCGCCCGGGCAAAGGGGGTTCCCGAGCGAAAGGTGCTCTTCGGCCACATACTCAGGGCATCTAGCCCTCCCCTGGTCACAATCATTGTGCTCGGCCTGGTAAACAGTTTGGGAGGAGCCATAATAACCGAGACCGTCTTCGGGTGGCCCGGAATGGGTCTGCTATACTGGGTTGCGCTTACCAACAGTGAAACACTTCTGCTCGGCACGGTCACCTACGTCACAGTCCTGCTATTCGTGATAGCAGTGGTGATTCTCAACTTCATATACGCGCTCCTTGACCCGAGAGTTAGAACCGGGCATGCTGGCGGCATAGGCCCAGTGGCAAGATAAGAGGTGCATTAGACATGACCGGTCGCCCAAAGTCTTCTAGGAGGAGGTTTGAAGACCTTAGAAGAGGGCTGGCGAACCTCGCCCGGGAGTTCCGACGCTCCAAGACAGGTATGACGGGGCTCACAATACTGGTAATATTGACTTTTATCGCGATCTTCTTCCCCATTGTAGGGAACCCCGAGGCCATAGACAATTGGACCAACCTGGAGTACTGGCAGGACAACCCGAAGAAGGCCCCACCCTGTTGGGCGGCCAGTGATGCTTTTAGAACGGTGGTCATAACCAGTAATAATACAAGCGCTATAGGGGCGGAGTTGGTCGCAAGGGAATGGATGGCCCCTGATGGGAGAAAGGTTTCGTCCTTCTCGTTGCTTTTCAAGGTTGAGAAAAAGCCTCCCACCAATATTAACGTAGAATTCAGGGTATCCTACAAAAAGACGACCCGCGTACTCATACTGCTAGAGAGGCCAGATGGCCAGACTGTCTACCTTACTAAAGACCCCTTCGAGGGCAGAGGTACTTCTGTGAAGGATGTGTTCGGAGTTGCAACAACCAAGTTCAATGGAACTGTGTCAAAGCAGCTGTCTAGCTATGTTACTAAGCCTAAGAACGTGGAGAACTTCCTAAGACCTTGGCTAGAGTCGAACGGCTACAAGATAGGTACAGCCGAGACATCCGTGCTCACCAAAAGTGGGTTCGACATATTGTTCGCAAAGCTGACGCCCAACTTGTTCAACCAGTTAGAGTACCTACCGGGCAGGTATAACCTGACCATCGCCTTCGTAAGCAAAGACCCAGAGTCGTCGTTCGAGGTCAAGAAGATAGTCCTCGTGGGAGGGTGCTTCGGCCTGGCCGGCTCCGACAAGTATGGTAGAGACCTTCTCCAGGGCCTCCTCTATGGCGTAAAGTGGGCCCTTATAATAGGTCTTCTAGCGAGTCTTGCGAGCACGCTCATAGGCGGCGTCTACGGTGTGGTGAGCGGATACGCTGGGGGTGTAGTGGATGAAGTCATGCTCAGGATTGCACAGGTTATATACTCTATACCCGTACTGCCAATACTTATACTGCTATTCGCTATAATAAAGCCATCAATATGGATACTCATTGGATTGCTTGTGGTATTCGGATGGCCAGGCATGGCTATTGTTACGAGGAGTATGGCACTTCAGCTAAAGGAAGAGACCTACGTGGAGGCAGCCAGAGCCATTGGAGCGGGACACTTCAGGCTGGTTTTCCTCTACATACTCCCCCAGATCCTTCCCTACATGTTCGCTAGCATAGCCCTAAGCGTGCCAGGGGCGGTGATAGCTGAGGCCAGCCTCAGTTTCCTTGGGCTAGGCGACCCCACGATCCTCACCTGGGGCAAGATACTCAATGAGGCCCAAAACGCTGCCGCGACTATAAACGGTTACTGGTGGTGGGTACTCCTACCGGGTATCATGATAACCCTTGTGGGGACCACCTTCATACTGATAGGTCAAGCCCTGGACACCATTCTCAACCCAAGGCTAAAGAGGTGAATACAGGGAAATGCCGGTGCTCAAGGTAGAGAACCTCAGCACCAATTTCTACACTTTTCGAGGAGTCGTGAAGGCCGTGGAAAACGTTAGCTTGGAGCTGGAGAAGGAAGAGATACTTGGGATAGCTGGTGAGAGTGGTAGTGGGAAAAGCACGCTGGCCTGGAGCATAATGGGCATGGTACCTCCACCAGGAAGGATAGTCTCGGGGAGGGTCGTAATAGACGGGGTTGAGGTAACGCGTCTAAGTGATGCTGAGCTTAGGAGAAAGGTTCTCTGGAAAAAGGTGAGCATGGTATTCCAGGGGGCCATCAATGCGCTGAACCCAGTCTACACAATAGGCTATCAGCTGGCAGAGCCCTTCATATACCATGCGGGCCTAAGCAAAAAAGAGGCACTTGAAAAGGCCAAGAGCCTGCTTCCCATGGTGGGGCTCAGTGAGGAGATAGCCAAACGCTATCCCCACGAGCTTAGCGGTGGTATGAAACAGAGGGTTGTAATAGCGATGGCCCTCGCACTGGAGCCCACTGTGGTCATAGCAGACGAGCCTACAACCGCCCTCGACGTCGTTGTCCAGGCCCAGATACTCAACCTCCTGAAAAAACTAAAACGAGAAAAGAAGCTGAGCTTCATACTAATAACCCACGACCTGAGCGTTATCGCCGAGATGTCTGATAAGATTGCCATAATGTATGGAGGCCAGATAGTTGAGTACGGGACAAGTGAGCAGATATTCAACGACCCCCTACACCCCTACACAAGAGCCCTCCTCAGAAGCATACCAAGACTCAGGGGACCTATAGACAAGCTCCAGTATATCCCAGGCGAGCCCCCAGACCTCATATCCCCACCACGGGGATGCAGGTTCCATCCAAGATGTAGTGATGTCATGGACGTTTGCAGAGACAGGGAACCCGTGCTAGTGGACACTGGGGATAAGCACCTCGTTAGATGCTGGCTCTATGACGAATCGTGGAAGAGGCGGGGGTGAGGGGGTTGTCAGGAGGAAATGGCTATATTCTGGAAGTTGAGGGTCTTAGGGTCTGGTTCCCTATAAGACGGCGTCTAAGCGAGCTGATAACACGGAAGCCCCCCCGATACGTCCGGGCTGTCGACGGCGTCTCCTTCAACGTGAGGAGGAACGAGACTTTCTGTCTGGTGGGTGAAAGCGGGTGTGGGAAAACTACAACGGGGAAAGCACTACTCCGCCTCGTCCCAGTAAGCGGAGGGTCTGCCTATTTCCAAGCAAGGGAAGAGATATTAGAAGAGCTGAGCAGGCGAGGTGTAGATGTTGGTAATGATGGTAGAGTTAATATATTCGGCATCCCCCCAAGCAAGATGAAGCCCTTGAGAAGAGAAATCCAAATGATTTACCAGGACCCATTTGGTAGTCTGAACCCACGTTATAGGATTGGCGCCATACTAGAAGAGCCGCTCAAGATACACAACCTCCACCTCACCAGAGAAGAGACGGAGGAGTTGATACACAGGGTGTTAGAGGAGGTCAGGCTGACCCCTCCAGAGGACTTCGTGGACAGGCATCCACACCAGCTAAGCGGTGGGCAAAGGCAGAGGGTGGCCATAGCTAGGGCACTCATCCTGAAACCAAGCCTAATAATAGCGGACGAGCCCGTGTCCATGCTTGACGTGTCTATCAGGGCGGAAATACTTGAACTCATGGGCATGCTTAAGGAGAGAGAAGGGATTACATATATTTTCATAACACATGACCTGGCAGTTGCACGATACATCTGCGACCGCATAGCTGTCATGTATCTGGGAAGAATAGTCGAACTGGGTAACGCCAGGAATGTGATTGAAGACCCCAAGCACCCCTACACCAAGGCACTAGTGGCCGCAATACCCGAGCCCGACCCCAGGAACAGGCTCAGGATAAGAAGCGTCCCCATAAAAGGAGAGATACCAAACGCAGCAAACATACCGCCGGGATGCAGGTTCCACCCCCGCTGCGTGGCCTATGACGAGAACAGGGACAGGTTGGGTGAGAGATGCAAGGTAGAGGAGCCGCCCCACTTTACTGTAGAGAAAGACAGGATGGTGTCATGCTGGCTCTACGAGCATTCCAGCTAGCTGGATAGACATTACTGTAATACTATCCTGCCTTTCCTAAGTAGGCTAGTCAAGATTTTACCATATCGCGCGAAACCCTCGTGTATCGGAACTAGTTCTTCCCCCCTAAGATCGAACAGAACCATATAACTCTCCGATCCCACAATCAGCGGCTTCTCACCCCGCGGAAACAGTATTCTTTCATAAAGGTCGATGAGCATCCTATCGAATCTGACCTTGTATGACGCAGGTTTGGGGGGTTTTTGCCCAAAGCTTCCGAAGAGGAACCGCCTAAACTCGCTTTCAACATACTTTCTATAAAAAGGACGAGGGTCCTCCTCATCGCTTACTACAAGTTCTTTTGTTCTTTCACCAAGTTTTATCGCCTTGTAAGACTTGTACAGATCGTTGAGCATCTCATCCACGTTCCTATAGTAACTCGGAAGCCGTCTGTGGGACTGGGCAGTTGAATCGGGAGGCTTAAGGACCTTCGATACTAGGAGTATCCTATCGCTAGGCTCCAGCTGTCCTATGAAGTAGTTCTCTATAGTGGCACTCCATTCCCTATCTCTACTTCTTAGCCGCACGTTCAGAAAAGGGACTAGTATTGGGTTCGTTGGTCGCGCATCTCTTTTTCTCCCAAGTTTAAAAAACATACCCTCCACCTCGCTTATAGGAGGTAAGTAAGTTTATTTAATAAAACATTCCGGGTATTCGATACTAATGCAGTGGAGTCTAATTGTCGCAGTATAGGGTCCTAAGGCTATGTTGGTGGTGTGCCTTGCAGGCTTTTACAAGCTTGACTGGGGGGTTCCCAAGGACGAGAAGCTATGCCGACGCTGTAAGGAGGAGGGAAAAGGGTAAGCTCGGCGTTGACGAGTTTTGGGACACGGTTGTTAGGGAAACCAAGCGGAGCTTGGCGAGGACGGCTCGTTATCTTGACTATCTTACGGATGGCATGTACCTGTGCGACGACATCTTCAATCCCTTCATAAAGGACATAGAAGGGGTTAAAAGAGGCTGGCTTGTAAGGTTTTATGATAACAACTTTTTCGTGAGAAACCCCATAGTTAGGGGAAAGATAAGACTCAGACCAAGTCCATCCACTGTTGATGAGAGGATAAGGCTTATCAAAGTGCTTTCCAAAGACAATGCCTTCAAGGGAAAAAGCTTCAGGTTGCCCGTACCGGGTCCACTTACATTCACTGACTTCTCTGTTGTAGAAACCATTGATTACAGTGATAATGCACAGCTCGCAGCCGACTATGTAAAGAACGTCCTCAACCCTCTGATAGATTACGTGAGAGGAAAAGGACTGGTCATAGAAATTCATGAGCCAAGCTTGAGCACTACTTTAACAGGCAATGTAGACTGGCAGGAAGTCTACAGCAACCTAGTGGGCGACAAGGAGAGCGTTCACATTATCCAATATTTCAACCAGCCCCCCTTAGATGCCCTAAGGACCCTCTCAAGCAGGTTCACAATAGGTGTAGACCTGGTAGAGAACCCGGGCCTGCTGGACAACCTTGACGAATGGCTAGGTGAGAAGCCCGTTATCCAAGCAGGTGTGGTTGATGCCCGGAACACGAGGCTAGAAGACCCGGGGGAAACGGCCCGCCGTCTCAAGCGCCTCTCGGACAAGGTGGATGTGATTATTATTTCAAGCAATACTACGCTTGAGTTTCTCCCCGAAACCGTGGCCCACAGGAAGACGCGCTTGCTAGCTAGGATAAAAAACAAACTCGTTAGGTGATAAGAAATGGTAGATTATGTACTCCCCTCGCTCCCCACAAGCGTTATCGGAAGCTATCCTCGGCCAACATGGCTCCGTAGAATGATAAAATACTACAGAATGGGGAGGATAACAGAGGATGCAGTGCAGGAGGCCTACGATGACGCAGTTACAACCATTGTCAGGGAACAGGAGCTCGCAGGAGTCGACATACCTGCAGATGGCGAACAGCGTAGGGATGAGATGGTAGAGTACTTCGCCCACCAGATAAAGGGCTTCAAGTTCTACGGACCCGTCAGAGTTTGGGGTAACAACTACTTCAATAAGCCAGCTGTAGTCGCTAAACTAGAATATCCTGGGCCAATGACCGTGGAAGAATACCTTTTCCTCCGACAAGTCAGTACCAGGCCCATAGTTAAGGTAACCATAACGGGCCCCTATACGATAGCGGACTGGAGCTTCAACGAGTACTATCCATCCAAGGAGGACCTTGTAAAAGAGCTCTCTAATATAATAAACCAGGAACTCCACGCGTTAGTGGACCATGGTGCACAGTTCATACAGATAGACGAACCAGCATTGACAACACACCCCGATGAGGTAGAATGGGCGGTGGACCTCATAAACAGGACTGCCAAGGGCATCGATGCTAAAATAGGTCTGCACGTTTGTTACAGTAACTATGACCTCCTCTTCCCCTACATTGACGAGTTCTCGGAGATAAGCCAGTTTGCACTAGAATTCGCCAATAGGGGGTTTAGTGACCTTCATAAGCTCAAGGGGTTCTCAAAAGAACTTGGCTTCGGAGTGATAGATGTGCATAACAGGCGCGTGGAGTCTCCCGAAGAGGTTGCCCGCGCCATTAGGAAGGCCATGAAGTACATTGAGCCGGAGATGCTTTACATAAACCCTGACTGCGGGCTCAAGCTGCAGCCCAGGAGCGTTGCCAGGAGGAAGCTGGAGAATATGGTTCGTGGAGTCCTGATGGTCAGAGAGGAGCTCGTGAAACGTGGGATAAGGAGTATTCCCTTCAGAAAGAGGGTTTGAAACTCGACTAATATCTAAAAATAATAATTTTTCTTTAGACTATTGCTAAACAATTTATAACGTGTAAAGTACACTACTTTAAACAAGCGGTAGGACTAAACTGTGGAAGTGAAACCACATGAACGTGAACCCAGAGTCCAGGGCAGGCATAGTCGGGTGGGGGGCCTACGTTCCCAAGTATAGGCTCAGGATGGAGGAAATTGTGAGACTATGGGGCTTCCCAGAGGGAACGCCAAAGGGCCTAAATGTTATAGAGAAAAGTGTTGACAACCTGGACGAAGACGCGCTCACTATGGGATATGAGGCCGCTAAAAACGCTATAAAAAGAGCTGGCATAGACCCGAAGGAGATACAGGCGGTCTTCTTCGGTACGGAGTCCAAGCCCTACGCTGTGAAGCCCAGCGCAACCGTGATAGCGCAAGCTCTGGGAATAACCCCTGATACCATGGCAAGCGACCTTGAGTTCGCTTGCAGGGCTGGCAGCGAGGGCATAAAGTCAGGCATAGGCCTAGTTGTCTCGGGGATGGTAAACTACGCTCTGGCAATAGGCAGCGATACCGCCCAGGCGAACCCTGGTGACGTCCTAGAGTTCACTGCTAGTAGCGGGGCAGTTGCATATATAATAGGGCCAAGCGAGGCCTCTACAGCCGTTTTCGAGGCCTCGTACACCTATGTCACAGACACCCCTGACTTCTGGCGAAGAGCCAACAGCCCCTATCCCCTGCACGGAGAGGGCTTTACCGGAGAACCCGCGTACTTCGCCCACATTATAGGTGCTGTCAAGGGGCTTCTAGATAAAACCGGTCTCACCATCAACGACTTTGACTACGCTGTATTCCATCAGCCCAATGGCAGGTTCCCCATAAAAGTGGGAGAGAAACTTGGCTTCCCCCGAGAGAAAATACTCCCCGGCCTCGTGACTCCCTATATTGGCAACACTTACAACGCTAGTGCCCTACTTGGGCTGGCAAAGCTGCTGGATACCGTGGAACCAGGTGTCAGGATACTAGTCGCACCCTTTGGAAGCGGAGCGGGCTCCGACGCCTATAGTATACTCGTAACCGACAAGGTGGAAGAGGTTAGGGAGAGGGCCCCACCCCTCAGCTATTATATTGATAACAAGGAGTACGTTGACTACGCGATCTATGCAAAGAACCGCAGGATAATAATGAAGATAAGGTGAAGAGGTGGACACCGTGGTGTACATACGGGCCATAGGACTCTCCAAGGTAGAACGCGCCTACGGAAAAGGTCTCCAGGAGAAGTTCTACGAAGCAGTCGTTCCCATAATGGAGACTACAGGTCTCAGCGAGGTGGACACGGTAATTGTGTCCAACAGCTTCGCCTCACTGTTGCAGTCCCAGAACCTACTCGCATCCCTGCTAGTTGAGGACCTGTCCCTCCTCAACGTCACAACCCTAACTGTTGAAAACGGTGGTGCAGGGGGTCTAACGGCCCTTCACCTTGCCAGGTCGCTGATAAAATCAGGCGAGTCCCGCAACGTTCTTGTCGTGGGTGTTGAGAAGACTACCGACTATAACAGCGAATACTACAACGCAGCACTATCCCAGCTGACAAACGCGGAGTTCGAGGCAATCTACGGAGCCAACATTATAAGCCAGTTCGCAATAATCGCGAGAGCCTACCTAGAGAGGCATAGTGTAAGCGAGGAGCTATTCGCAGAATGGCCAGTGTTTATGCACGAGAACTCTCTCAACGCAAAACACTCCCAGCTTCGTTTTAAGATAACAGTGGACAAGGTGCTGGCGTCGGACTATGTCTCCTCCCCCCTGAGAGTCTTGCATAGCCCTCCCTTCGGAGACGGTGCGGCCGCCTTGCTTTTGTCTGGAGAGCGGGGCGAGGATTCACTCGCGCGTATCGAGATGACCGCAGTCCTCAACGATACCATGGAGCTATCGCTAAGGGGAGACCTGGCCACACTACCCTCAGTCAAGAGGCTTGTCGAGAGGCTGCAGAAGAAAACCTTCCCCCCCAACCAGGCAGACTACATAGATGTACTAGACAAGTACAGCATAGCAGGGCCCCTCATGCTGGAAACCATGGGAATAGCGGACCCTGGACGCATCCTCTACGAGATAAAAGAGGGCAAGTTCAGGCCAGGCGACAAACCAGTGATAAACCACACTGGTGGCGCCAAGGCACGTGGGCACCCAGTGGGAGCCACGGGCGTCTACCAGGTCGCTGAAGCTGTGGCGGCGATGCACGGACTCCAGGGGGTAAGAGGCCTGGACTATGTGGAAAAAGCCTGGATTTTAGGCATAGGGGGCCCCGGCACGGTTGCCGCTGGGGCCATTGTAAAACGTGTCTAGGCGGAGGGTGGGTCTTATGGAAAGTCTTTCAATATCAAGGTTCTGGAGATATAGGAGAGCCCACTATAGGCTAACCGGGAAAAAGTGTCTAAGATGCGAAAGGGTCTTCTACCCGCCCAAGCGCTCCTGCCCCTACTGTGGGTCGATGGACTTGGAAGACTACGACCCTCCTGAGAGGGGGGAGATAATAGCCTGGACCAAGCTATACGAAACAGGGACGCCCTACACACCCTACAGGCCAATCTACCTAGCCTTAGTCAAACTAGGTGATATGACCGCCCTTCTCCAGCTAACCGACGTCACGGACGAGAAGAAACAGCTGAGAAAAGGAGCCCCAGTAGAGCTCGTGTTCAGGAGAATAAAAGAAGACGGATCCCACGGGCTGATATACTATGGTATAAAAGCGAGGCCAGCACAGCCCATCGAGACACAGGAGTAAACAGACACTATAATAACCCACCAGACCACAAACAACCACAAGACGCACCGACTCCCAAGGGTAGATGGGTATGCCCAAGCCCAAAAAACTCATACTAGACACCGCAGAACACCACCCCCACCACAAACAATGGATGAAAATGGCTAAAGAAGTGGCCGAGACCCTTGGAATAGAACTCGAAGTAAAGAAAGAAGACTACGAATTCGCAATACAACACGGGGTAACAGACGAGCTGGGAATGGCAGGGCTCCCCCAAATAATGGTCGAATTAGAAGACGGCAAAATAGTCCCACTACTACACGAAATACCCCTCGACGAAAAGTTCCAACCAGACTTTGAAAAAGGAAAACAAGTCATCCTACAAAAGATAGAGGAGCTCTCCAAACAGTAAAGACAAGCCAACACAAGACCTGAGACAAATGTTTTTAACTAAACCGAACGGAATCCCGAGTATAATTACTTCTTCTAAAAAATCGATGTTTCACATTAAGACTCCCTTATAGCGCAAAACATAGGAAAATACAAGGGAAACAAAAATTAGCAGCTAGATAAAATGGTGCGGCCGCCGGGATTTGAACCCGGGATCGCCGGCTTGGAAGGCCGGCGTCCTAGTCCAGGCTAGACGACGGCCGCTGTTACCCGTGTTTATATTTTGTGAGCGAGTAGGGTATTAAATATGTTAGTTGGGTCTTCCATGGGGTTTTTCTGTGGGTGGTTTCTTTATTATGGTTGCTGAGACTGGGGTCCCTTTTATCCTTCTTATTATCCTAGCCTCTATGGTTTTTAGAGTCTCTTTTGCTTGATTCACTATAGCTGTGGGATCTACTGCGTGTCCCGTTGTCTTTAGGTATCTGTGGGCCAACTTGGCCAAGGGTCCGCGTAACCCTATTTTGCGGTATGATTCACCTATCTGGCTCGGGGGTATTGTGGGGTCTGCCTCGAATACGATCACTTCTCCCCCGTCTTTGACAGTCATGTACAGGGATTGGAGGGTTTTGCTGGGGTCTGAGAGGTGGTGGTAGGAGAACACGAGTAGTGCTTTGTCTATAGAGTTTTTCCTGAGGGGGATGTGCTCTCCCACCCCCCTTATGAGATGTACGTGTGTCCTAGTTTGGAGGCTCGCCGAATGTTTGAGCATGGGCTTGGACGGCTCTATTCCTATTATCTCGGCGTTGATGCGTTCGCTAAGTATTTTTATGAACGCGCCTGTCCCACTGCCCACCTCGGCGAGGACCTCTTCTTCACCAGCTTCTAAGCAACTGGCAATAGCTTGGTGAAGTTTCCTAGTAAAGGGTTGTTTGCTGAAGACGTGGTATAATAGTGAGAACAGGGGATTATTCCAGTGGCTCTCCAATAGGCTCTCATCTCCAGGTTCACGGTTAAGTTGCCCGTGAACACTTTTTTACTCGTAGACGTATTTCTTTAGCATACTTACGACGTTTTTAACAGGTTCTTCAAAACGTTTCTCCTCATAGCGGTCATAGAGGGTGACCTTGCCTTCACGAGCTTCCTTCTCACCAAGTATGGCCACGAACCTAATGCCCAAACGTTGAGCATATTTCCTCTGCTTAGAATGGCTTCTCCTCATAAGATCCACATCGGCGGGTATTCCTTCCCTTCTCAAAAGCTGGGTAAGTTTCCACGCGTCCCCGTATAGGTCCTCGGAAAGATAGGTGACCATAACCAATACACTCGTACGAGCATGCTCGTCTATAAGCCCCCTTTCCCTTAGGACGTCGATGACCCTCTCCACACCAATACTCGCACCTGTAGCAGGCAGGCTCCCCTCTTTCCTGAACATGCCGATGAGATTATCGTACCGCCCGCCTCCAGCAAGGCTGGGTGAGAGCTGCTCCCTTAGCCCGTACTCAAAGATGGGCCCGGTATAATAGTCGAGCCCTCTCACCAGGCTTATGTCGATGAGCATGCGCTGGGGTTCTTCGGCCAGCTCGTATACGCGCTCAAGGTCGGCAACGGGACCGCTGTTTCCGACCATTGTCGCTAACCTCTCGAGTAGGGTCTGGGGCTCGCCCCTCAGTTCTATGAGCTTCATTATTTTCTCTATACTAGAGTCGTTAAGACCTAGTTTCTCAAGCTCTTTCCTAACCCCCTCCTCGCCTATCTTGTCAAGTTTGTCAATAGCTCGGTAGACTGGAAGAGGATCGTCCAGGCCGAGCTCTTTCTCGAAAACTTGGGAAAGCAACCTCCGGTGGTTTATCCTTATCACAACATCGTTTATGCCCAGCTCTATGAGAGCCCTTGCTATTACGTTCATAACCTCTGCATCAGCTTCTGGATGGGGGCTCCCAATAACGTCAGCGTCTGCTTGGAGGAACTCCCTATACCTCATCCTCTGGGGCTCTTCGTGCCTCCATACCAGGGATACCTGGCCACGCTTAAAGGGAAGGGGGATCTCCGGGTGCATGGCCACGAATCTGGCGAGGGGTACTGTCAAGTCGTATCGGAGGGCATACATCCTGCCGCTGAGGGGGTCCTCAAACCTCCATATAAGCATTTTCTCGGCTTCTTCGCCATACTTGCCTGCCAGGGTCTCCCAGTACTCAATGACAGGCGTGTCCATTGGGGGGAAACCGTATATCTCGAAAACCTTTCTTATCTGCTCTACAACCCTTAGCCTGGGCTTCATGACCTCTGGAGGGAAGTCTCTAAACCCTCGCGGTACGCCGAACATGGATTCTCACCCGTAGAGTTTCATCGCAGGTTCATCCACGCTGTCGATTGGAGTACTCATGTTTTAGAGAGGAATCGCTGGAAGTGCATTGCTCCTAGCTGTTCAAAGATAGGGTATACAGACAATAATATTAGACTACCCTCACTGTAAGAGTCAATGACGTAATGCGGGTTCAGTAATATTGCAGAGACCCGGTGCCACTCTGCGTTGGTGAGGGGTTGCTTGATTGATAGAGAGCCTTACTAACCTGTCACTATTGCTTGAGAAGTACGGTCTCATAGGTGTATTTATAGTAAGCTTCATCGGAAACGTTATACCCTATTCAGCGGTACCCTACTTGGCATTCATAGCAGCGTATGCCGCTAGTTTCGAGTCGGAGAACCGAATGCTAATCGCTCTTGTAGGAGGCCTTGGCTCTGCACTTGGGAAATACGTGCTATACGGAGCCTCGAGATATGCAGGCCGCTTTCTATCAAGCCGTAGACGTGAGGAGCTAGAGTACTTCTCGAAGATATTCAGCAAGAAAGGGGCCGGGCTAATAGCGATATTCCTGTTCGCAGCTCTGCCTTTGCCCGACGACTTGCTTTATGTCCCCCTAGGTGTTGCCAAATTCAATTTCACGCTATTCGCTTTAGCCGTTCTGTTGGGAAAGATATTCTTATCTGCAATTGCAGTTTTTCTAGGTAGCCAAGCCCGGTGGTTTATCAGCGAAAGCCTCGAAGGAGGCTACCTAGTGTTAGGCATTGTTGTATTGATAGTCGCCACTGTGATGTTCCTTATGGCTGTGATATACATTGACTGGAAGAAAATATTCTTCGCGACAACCAACGAGGGTGGCATGAAGGCAATGAAGGTGTTCTGTAAAGAATTGTACCTGGTACTGACTCTTAGACACCCCTCAATGAGAAGCTCGAGAAAAGCTGAAAAGGTGAGACAGTCCTGACCATCAAGTTCCTCTTCGAAGTACAGCCCACACGTTATAAGGATAAGTTTGTCAGGGAGCTCAACATAATTTCAAGGATAACTAGAAGAATACATATACCCGACTCCCCTCTGGGTTACCCTAAAAACCACGTACTGGCGCTGGCGAGTATTGCAGTTAACAGACTGTTCGAAACCACTATACATCTTAGAACAATTGACCTTAACGAAAACGCGCTCGTAAGCACCATATATGGAGCGAACATGCTAGGAGTAAGGCGATTACTCTTCCTAAGAGGAGACCCTCCCCACTATGGAGGACCATGCGGGTCGTCAATTACCCCGGAGGAGGCTATAGAGCTCGCTCGTCGAGATAATAGGCTGGATTCTATGCAAAAGGGCCTTATATTGAGCCTAAGGTACCCCATAGATAAAGTGATACAGAGGGTAGAGAGGGCGAAGCCGGACTTTGTCCTGACCATGAATAACGACTTGAAAAAGCTTGAGAGTCTGAGGAGCAACTATGATGGAATAATAGTGATGTACACCGTGATAAAGACCATTGGGAACGCCAGTTATGTTGAGAAGGAGCTGGGTAATAAGGATGCTGTGTACTATGAAGACCTAGTAAACTTTGTGGAGCGTGTAAAAGACTTTATAGATGAACTTCTCCTAACAGCTCCAAGGGCGGTGGAGGACGCCGTGGACGCGCTCAAAAAATTAGGGCTCTCACTTTACACTCCCTAGGTTAAGGTGAGCCCAATTCCCCAGAAACCAATAATCACGCCCAGGGCTCTTGAGAGCCCTATTTTCTCCTCGGTGGATGGCAACAGGTATACGAGCAACAGGGCTATGAAGGAGCTGGTTGAAAAGATGGGTGCGGCCACAAAGGCAGGTATATAGTCAAGGGCCACGAACCTGAAAGATTGTGCAGCCAACGGTATTATACCAAGAAGTACTAGGAGAGGACTACGCGTGCTAACCAAAAGCCTAGCGGCATAGATCGTATCTCTGCTCCTAGCTATGGCGATGGCCAGTATAGCTGACATGTAGCTTATAAAAACACCTGTAAATGGACTCGCCTGGCCTAGGTTAGCGTACCTTATGCTGATGTTCACCATTGATACAAAGAACATGGCCAAAAACGCCGAGACTAACCCCACCAGATCCACATTCTTCCCCCTATCAGAGTTGTTTGCTATAGCCACTCCTGCCAAGAAGAAGAGTAGGCCCACCAAAGCCTTGCTGGTAGGAGTCTCCCCTAGAAGAACCGCACTAAGCAACGCAGTGACTATAACGTTGCCCGAAATCACAAGACTGGCCACGCTCGCGCCTACTCTTCTCACGGCCTTAAAGAAGAAAAAACGAGCAACCGCAAAATTGGCAACTCCCGAGAAGGCATAGGCGGCCGCACATTTTGGGCAGACACTAGGGCTGGAAACTATAGGAAAAGCAACTGAAATCACTGTACCTATAAGTAGGCTTGCTGGAAGCATTACGGATTCGCTATACTTATGCCCGACGATGCGTGCGACTACACTGTTCAGCCCAAACAAGAGCGCCGAGAGGAAGGCTGCAAATATGCCCAGAAGGCTATATGCCAAGTCCACCGCCTCGCCTTTCAAAGGAGTTCAGCTTGTCAGGGATTAAATCCTTCTAGGAGCTAGAAGACCCACATGTAGAATAATAAGCTTTACAATAAAACACACTCCGTAAAAGAAGTTGCATGCAATGACTGTAAGGTGGGTCACCCTAGAATACGAGTCTGCTAGAGGCTACTAGAATCCCGGTCTCGTAGTTATGATAACCTCTTTCTCCAACACGAGTATGGTGTCTTCCGCCTGGGCAACTTGAAGACCCGTAGGCTCTACCAGGACGGGGTAGTCTATCAGGTACCTTCGAGTCGCTAACGTTTTGAGGGTCTCCCTTATGTAATCGATGGTAATTTTCCTCCCCTTGGAAGCGCTCATCAGCCACCTCTCAGAAAAGGGAAGCCCCCTCCTCTCCTCGTAAATCTTATCAAGCATAGACGCTAGCCTCCCTGCGAGTCTCCTTCCCTTCTTGTCAAGGGGTCTTGAGAACGAGTATATGTTGACATCATTGCCGTTCACTACGTAGCCAAGGCCTTTCGTTGTGAATGGCTCAATAGCTATTAGCATTCCCGGCCTTATGGATATCCTGGACGAGTTGGAGACGTTAGGAATACTCACACCAGCATGTAGCCTGAAGGGCTCCATGGCATGCCCGGTCAGGTTGCTGACTGGCTTGAGACCGTAGCTCTTTATGGTCTTTTCAATAACTGAGGATATTTCCCACACCTGTATATCGGGTCTGATGACAGATATCGCTCTGTCAAGGGCATCTTGGGCTGCTTTAATCAGATCTTCATTCTCTCCAGATAGGTCTATGCTGACTGACGTGTCAGATAGCATACCTTTTACCATTACGCCAAAATCTATCTTCAGGACACCGCTATCGGGCACTTTACGGGTGTCCTCCCAGTAGGGGGAATAATGGGCTGCTTCGTGTCCCCAGCTTATGTTACAAGGGAAGGCAGGCTCTCCCCCTTTGCTCCTTATGGTTTCTTCGACCTTCTCAGCAATCTCTATGTAAGGAACGCCTGGCCTGATCATTTTCTGTATCATCTGCTTTATTTCGTAGGCAATTCTACCTGCCTTCTTAATGTTCTCTACGTCCTTTTCGGTAAGAATCGCCATCTTGGGACACCTTGTTAAGGTTTCCGAAGTGGATCTAAATTATATTAATCATCCGAGGGCCTCACTTACTCGTGCCAAGTAATGGTGAAGGGATACTGCATGGCATCTAGTGGTAAAAGGACAGTTATTTTGGGTGTCTTTAGTATAAGTATTATAATAGTATCATATCTGGCTTATGCACGCTTATCTAACGCTGACTTAGGAAAGCTAGCAGAGAGTTTTACCTTATCAAGTATTCTATTATCTATGGTACTTCTACTCGTGTCTGAGACGGTTAAAGCATATAGGCTATACTACATCTCTAATATACTCGGCGAGCCAGTTTCTTTTAGTAGCACCCTCATTACTAGGTTTGTGGGAAACACTGCAGGTCTTCTAACTCCAGGAAACCTTGGTGCAGAGCCTGTGAGGGTACTCACGCTGGCATCACTCAATGGAGTTAAGATAGAGAAACTTGCGGCAGCGGGGGTGCTAGAGTCGTTTTACGACATAGTGGTTGCTGTCGCGATCTCTCTCGCAGCATCAATGGTGCTCCTCCCTGCCTCCCTTCCCGTGCTTATTGTCTCTGTTGTAATAATGGCTTTATGGATAGCCGGGCTAACAGGCCTCGTCTATAGGGAGGGATTCTGGAAAAAGGTGGTTAAAGGAATAAGTGAAAGGCTTCCCGAGAAGTATAGAGGACAGGTTCTCTCCAGGTACAAGGACTTTACCTTAGCTGTTACCACTGGTCTTAATCCTAGAGCTAACGTGGTTTGCTTCTCCCTTACTATTGCGAGTTTTTTCCTAATAGCACTCAGCTTTATCCCACTTGCTGGGATAATAGAGAATGGCGGGGGTGCGGGTGTGTTTTATGAAGTAGTCGATTTTGTATCAGGGTATTCAATGAGCTTTGTCATGAGCTTCCTCCCTACTCCTGGGGGCAGTGGCTTCTTTGAGTACGGTCTCGGCGTCGCTATGGAGAAAGAACTTGCTCTTGCGTGGAGGATGGTATTCATAATCTTCTCTCTGACCCCCACAGCTCTTATACTATTGTTCGGCGTAAGGATTAGGAAGACCGTAATAGGCAACCTCAAAAAATCACTGGGAGGAGAATCTAACCAGCCCTCCTACGTGCCATCAGAGTACTGACCACAATTGCTACAAGAACTGCGACCGCAAATGCCTGTACAACACCTGTAGTGCCCACGCTTCTCTCTACAGCTATTGTCTGTGTCGTTGTAACGGTAACAGTTTGTGTTATATGGACTTCTTGGGTAATTGTGGTCGTAGTTTCTGTTTGGTCTTCCACACTACTTGTATCCTGGATACCTGTACTACTTTGTAGAGGCCCCTGGACAGGCATAGAAAATGCGGGGGCAAGGTACCTGGTCAGCGCGTCTTGCAGTGAGCCTAGTGTGAAGGACCTTATAGCTGCGTATACTTCGTCCATATCCCCCGTCTTCTCGAAGTTGCTCAGGCTCTCAAGCCCGTATTCGAGGTAGCCTAGGGCAATCACGCTTCTATATCCAGGTCGTGACAGGCTCTTAACCAGGTTCTCTTTTAGTATAGTTGCGATATCCTGGGGCTTATAGTCAAACACCCTGTGAAGGCCAACCATGGAATCCGCCAGGCTCTGCATGAAGTATGAGATAGCCTCTATCTGGGCACCCTCTCCTAGCTTTTCAACCCCCTTCTGATAGGACAGTGAGGGAGATTCTTGTGGGGATACTCCAAGGTCCTCAAATAGGCTGGTATAGTAAGAAACCACAGTCTCAGCAAGCCCCATGAGGTCGTTAGCGAGCTTTTCTATATCATCCCGAGTCACGGGGGGTGAGGGTATCTCGGAATATTCGAGCCACTTGAGAGCAACCAAAGACCTCCACTTAGCATAGCCAAGCCTGATAGCTGAACCGTCTTCTACAACAAGGGTTTTCTCCCCGGTGAGTGGGTTGACGGCTTCGTATATTCCTTCAAGCGCACTTAACAGAAGGTATTGGGCGTCAAGGGCCCGCTGCCTTGCCGTTACCAGTGCTTCTAGGCTGGAGACGTTCTGGGGCTGGGTGCTGTTAATGATTTGTAGTACATTGTTTATGGTGTTGTTTACGGTTTCTATGTACGAGAGGATCTCCTCTTTAGTCGTCACGTACTGTTTTATGTAGGCAGCTTCAGCCAAGGCCGTTGCACTGAACATGTATGAGGCTGCAATGTAGTATTTGCCTTCATTCTTATAGGAGAGGGCCTTGTCTGCCAGAAGTTGGCTCTGGTTAAGAAGGTCTTCTGCAAGGGACGTGTTGACCAGTTCAACCAGTCTTTCCCTCTCGTTTTTTAAGTCGTTTATCCACCTAGTAAAGAGGTTTACAGCATCGATATTGTAAAGTGGTAGGTCCACGTCACCCTCACTGGGCGGTTTCCAAGATTCTAGGAAGTACGATGCCGCTTCGTATATGCTGGCCACTTCTACAACCTTAACACCGAGCTCCTTTGCATATTCTGTTAGATTAAGGGGCTCGCGGGTCACATATATGATGCCTCCCTGCTGCACTCTCTTCTCAACCATCACAACAGACTCGCCTGCGGGAACTAGGAAGACTTTGTAACCAGCGTTTGCTGCTGCTTCTAATTTCGCCTTTACGCCCCCCACCGGACCCACTGTACCGTCGGGATATATCATCCCAGTCATAGCTACGCTAGAATTTATGCCGGATCCCGTGAACAGGGCTAGAAAACCTATGGTCATTACAGCCCCTGCACTTGGGCCCCCGATAATCAGGCTAGGTGATTTCATGGAGACGAACGCGTCGTAAACCCTATGGTCCTTGCCCGCGATTTGTGCCGCAACCATGAACGCGATACGGGCCGATGCCTGGCTGTCTATCATGGTAAGGGGCTCTGAGCTGAAATAGAGGTTCCCTTTTCCAGGGTAGGCCAACGATACTGTAAGGTTGCTTACAACGCCCCTTCCGTCGCTTCCAACGGCTAGTGCAGGCAGGCTTACGCTTGCTATCCAATCATAATTATTGTATACAGGCCTGTAGACCTCTTCGGCGCTCAGTGTGGGTGATATCAGGGCTAGGAGGATTAAATAGGCTAGAATTAATGATTTCATAGCACGAGGGGATGTTGGCTTATTGGGGTTCTTATCTACCATGTCTATTATCGCCTTTAAAGCTACCTTGGACAGATAACAGTTATTCAGTATATAATATTGTGAAGATAATGGTTAATACGCATATAGAATTACCTTAGTATTTTCATGGAAACATCAAGCTGATATGGGATAGATGAAACTGGTTCTCTCCCTTGTACCAATCACTATACTCAATGTATCATCACGGGTGTCGTGGAACGCTGGTCCCCTAACCAGGAAAGCGCCTCCTTTACTAATTGCGTTGACAAAAAGAGCCTCGAAGATTATCAAACGCGCCAAGGAACCTGGTTTAGCCGAACCCCGAATAACGGCCTCTACAGTACCGCTAGCTAGGTGTGGATAGTAATGCAAGCCACAGCTATGATTATTGTCTAGGCCATCATCAATCCAGATTATTGCCTCTACAGTGCCTTGATATTCCCCTCTAGGCCTCAGCGGCCCCCCGTCTGGTGCATAGTAGTCCCTTCTCCTGTCGGGTGCATAGGCTACGGATACGAGCCTACCCTTGTATAAAAACCTCCTCCTAGGATCATACATTTGAGCTACCAATCTTGGGTGAAGCCCTAGTCTCTCAGCATTTCTCAGAACCCATTTTTCGAACAGCTTGCCTTTTAGCGGCTCGCCAACCTCTTTCCCGAGACCATCGATTAGACCACAACTGTATACTACCAAGTCTATATCACTATGTGCCTCGTTGTGAAAACCCCCCAGAATAGAGCCCGATATGCCAATTCGGTCCCATACAGTATAGCCTCTGTCAACTATCTCGCTAGCAAGTGAGAGAGAGGCTTTCTCCAAGGGATCACCTACCCTATATAGTAGCCTCTCCACAGCCTTCTCGGGTCTCCTGTGCTCATATATGTCGAGAACGTCGATGCATGGCATGCTTGTACGGTATATGGGGCTTATACAGCTTTTTGGAGAAAGGTTAACCACATCCGGTTTATAAAGCCTGAAAATCCTCCTCAGTCCACCCCAGGAGCCCTGCCAGGGGGTAGGACCTTTTGTGGGCACGTACTTCAGGAACGCGTATACATTCGCGGGCTCATGTATAGAGCCTATTACCTGGTATACCATACCTCGTTTATCAACCAGTATGTCCTTGTCCCTCAGAACCCTTCTCTCCACCCTTCTCTCCACCTAATAGCCTCTCTCCCGTAAACGTGTGCGGGAGAAGCTCCTCAAGGCTCTTGACAAGGGTTTTCCCGTTTCGTGCAACCATAATTATCCTAGCACGCGGGTTAAACTCTGCTATCACCTGCCTGCAAGCCCCGCAGGGTGGAGTAGGCTCCTCCGTAGGAGTGTATATGAGCACCTCTTCAATATCCCTATCACCCTCAGAAACCGCCTTGAACACCGCTACCCTCTCAGCGCATATGGTGAGGCCATAGCTACTGTTCTCAACATTAACCCCCGTATACAAGCGCCCCTTAGCAGTCCTAACCACTGCCGCTACAGGGAAGCGAGAGTAAGGAGAATAGGAGTTCCTTATTACCTTCTTAGCCTCTTCGACCAGTTTCTTCACTGACAAGGCACAACCCCCGGGGGGTTATGCTTAAATTTCGTTAGAAGGGGGTATATATACCAGGGGGTCGGCCATGGAGCAGACAGTTGTTTATACTGAAAAGCCTTCAAGGAACACGGCGCTAGGGCTGGGGGACGAGGCCAGGGAGGCAAAACCAAGAGTGGTTGGCAAGCACGTGTATGGAAACGCTATGCACTGTAACGTGGACAAGCTAATGGACGAGGAGTTTCTAGTAGAAACGGTGAGAGAAGCCGCACAGAAGGGCAACATGAGCATCCTTGACCTGAAATCGTGGAAAATAGGAAAAGGAGTATCAGTGCTAGCTGTTATACTTGAAAGTCACATATCTGTCCACACTTGGCCGGAGTACGGTTTCGCCACAATAGACGTATACAGCTGTGGGGAACATACGAGGCCCGAGGTTGCTTTCAAGCACATTGTCGAAAAACTGGAAGCCCGGAGCGTGGTCAAGGGCTTCATTAACAGGAGTTTTGTATAGTTCGTCTTTTTTAAACTAAAAGTCGTATGTAGAAGTTTTTTAATAATCCCGCCTACTGCTGGCTGGCCTGGTAGGAGCCTACATTTTACCCAAATGAACACGCAGGTTATGCAATTTGTGCTAGTACAGTGGTTTGTTGTTCAATGGTGTATTTCATGACACTCCTGCCCGCGAGAAGAATAATACCCGACACTATAACCGCGTTGACTGGAGTAGTGGGAACATTTGCTCTCTATGCATTCTTTCACGGTGAGAGAGACCTTGCAGTAAGACTCTTGATATTGGCCCTTTTACTGGATGTACTCGACGGCATGGTAGCCCGAGGTCTAGGCATCGCGGATAAGCAGGGAGAGTTGTTGGACAGGCTCTTTGACAGGTATTACCAAGTAATAGTACCTGCTATAATTTATGCCCATTACAATAACTGGAGTTATGATGCAACATTGTACGCTGGCCTAGTAATAACAATATCATTGTGGCGTGTTACAAGGAGGGTTAGGGCGAGGCTATACTTTGTTGGAGCACCTCTATTTCTTCACACTATAACGATACTGACCAGCCTCTACGCGGAAAAACCCGCACCCACCTACGTCCTCATAATGCTCTCAATAGCGAGCCTCCTTCCCCTGAAATACTATAGGAGAAACCCGAGGTACTCGGAAAAGGAGAACAAGGGCACATATGCTGCGGCAAGGATAGCTATATTGGCGCTCATGGCCCTGCTACCCTACGAGAGGCTCTCTTTGGTGTTAGGCGTGGTGCATTACATGGCGATAGTATATGGCCTACTCGGGTGGGCATACTATCTTTATGCAGAGAAGGGCACCCTGTTAAATAGGGTGCTTTACAGGGAGAGGGTCGAGGGATACTGACTGGAGGACCGAGTTTTCTTAATAACCCACAGTAGCCATTACCTATACAATAACATTTACTGCATTAGCGAATAAGAAGCACTAGATCATGGTGCGTGTAGAATGAGTAGTAAGCCCTACACTCCTAGGAAACATGGCTCCACCGAGATAGCGCTTGAGCTGCTCAGCGGGCTTACCACTCAGCTTACGGAGACAAGCGACTGGCATTCTCTCTTGAGCCTTGTGTACAAGGTCACGAGCAATGCCTATCAGAGGAGACCAACATCAGCCCTGCTAGTCAACACTATAAGGCTCATACTGAGGAACCTCAAGGAGCTGTACGAGAAGGGTGAGAATGTGGACAATGCTGTTAGGAAGCTTCTCGCAATCATAGAGGAGCAGAAGAGGTTCACCATAGAAAGCACCGAGAGGCTCTCAGACATTGGTGCGAGGAGGCTTCCTGACAACAGTAGGATACTTGTACACAGTTATAGTACTAGCGTCAACAAGATCATACTAAAGGCGCACGAGCAGGGCAAGGTGAGAGAAGTGATAGCGACAGAGTCGAGGCCCGGGAGCGAAGGATTCCTCACAGCAGAGCACCTTGACAACATGGGCGTACCAGTAACCCTGATAGTAGACTCTGCAGTCAATTATGTGATGGACAGGGTCGATGTGGTCCTCCTCGGCTCCGAGGCGATAACCGCGAACGGGGCTCTAGTAAACAAGGTGGGCTCTAGCCTCATCTCGCTGATAGCCTTCCAGAAGAGGAAGCGGACACTTGTAGCGGCTGGCACGTACAAGTTCAGCTATGAGACACTGCTGGGGGAGCTCATAAGGATACCCACCGCAGGACCTGAGACGCTGATGCTCCCAGACGAATTGTTATCGAAAGGCCTCAGAACCTACCTGCCCCTAATGGATGTAACACCCCCTCAGTACATTGACGCCATAATTTCGGAGAAGGGGGTAACAAGCCCCCAAGGTGTCCCAATCATGCTATGGGAAATATACGGTCACTGGCCCCACGTCGAGCCCGACATAAACACCCTCCTCAAGGAGATGAAGAGCCTTGCCGAATCCAGTAAACGCTAGCATACCGGAGGAGGTCCTTAGGATAGCCGATGATATTAAGACAATGAGAATAAGAGGAGCTGGAAAGATAGCGCGCAGTGCTGCACAGGCCCTAATAATTGCAGCGGAGAAATACAGGGGACCCCCCGAGGGGTTCACAGAGTACATTAGGACAGTAGGCGTGACATTGATAAGAACCCGGCCCACGGCAGTATCTCTACCCAATGCGGTATTCTATGTCCTCAGCAGGATAGACGGTCTAGAGGGAGAAGAGGCTCGTATAAAGACTATTGAGGCTGGTAAGAAGTTCATAGACCTTTCATTAACAGCGCTTGACCGTCTTGCTGAGATAGGTTCTAAGCTGGTAGAGGACGGCGATGTTGTACTCACCCACTGTCACAGCACGGCGGTTGTGAGGCTCCTTCAGAAAGCCAGGCAACGCGGCACGGACTTCCAGGTGTACAACACGGAGACCAGACCAAGGTTCCAAGGGAGGATAACGGCATCCCAGCTCCTTGACTCGGGAATAAAGGTCACCCACATAACAGACTCTGCAGTAAGGTCGGTAATGCCCCGAATAACCAAGGTCATAGTAGGAGCAGACACTGTTACCAGTGACGGTCACCTTGTAAACAAGGTAGGCACGAGCCAGATTGCCATCGCTGCATATGAGGCAGGAGTACCCTTCTATTCCGCAACAGAGTCAATAAAGTTCAGCCCAGCATCATTCGCAGGTGGGGACGTGGTAATCGAGGAGAGAAGCGCTGAGGAAGTCGTGGACCCTATATGGCTTAAAGGGAGGAGAAATGTAAAGGTCCTGAACCCCGCATTCGATATAACAGACCCAGAGTACATACACGGTTTCATAACAGAGCTTGGACTAATACCGCCCCGCGCAGCATCCCTTATAATAAGAGAGATGTTCGGTTTGAGGAGCGGGCACTTGCAACTAAAGCTAATAGAAGAAGAGGCCGAATGGAGCCACTAGCCGCACAAGTTCTTGTCAATAGAAACGTCGAGAGAAACCTGATAAAGCCTCGGCCCAACACTCCTAACAATCCTTCCGCCCAACAACACAGCTTTGGCACAATCCATAACACGTCTAAGAACGGTTTCTACTCTCTTGTAAGCCTTCGGTATCAAATCCCCCCGCCTTTCACCCTTCTCTAGTTCAACGAATTCGTAAAAATGCAACACACCCTCGCCTCCCAACGCCTCGAGAGCTGCCAAGTAGAACCTGGGAGAAAAACTGGGAAGGGGCAAAAGCACCCTGTCCGCCACCCCTTTAAGCGATTCCATTATAACATCAACAGAGTCTCCAAGCACTGGCACCACACTTTCTTCAACACTGTTTAAATTAATGTTCTCCACCAGCAGCCTGTGAGCCGCAGGGTTCTTGTCAATGGAAATAACACGGGCGGGGTTTGCCATCTTGGCTATTACTATTGAGAAGCCTCCCACACCCGAAAACATGTTCACAACAACCTCACCGCTTCTCACAAGCTTTGCAATCCTAGAATGCTCATAGCTGAGCCTTGGGGATATGTATGCTGATTCCAGGTCCACTTTAAACACACAACCGTGCTCTCTATAGTAAGTCCACTTTCTACTGGTTCCAGCCAAGTGGAGAACCTTTCTTAAACGAAATTCGCCCATAACCGGTGTTAGTGAAAGGAACACGCCCTTAACGTACGGAAGCTCGTTCAACAAGGCCTCTCCTATTCTCTTGTATTCGTCGAGAAGGTTGCGGCTTATCTCGACTTCGCTTATGGGAGCTCTCAGTAGTACAAGGTCACCGATTAAGTCAAACGACTTCCATATAGGCACTTTCGCTTGTTTGGCGTTCAGTATCTTTTCCAAGAGCCTTTTTCTCAAACAGTACGCACCACGTCCTAATGTTATGGGCTCGAGCTAATGCATGGATATGTACAATGGTTTACTAACCCGGTTGATATACACGGCTGATCAGCTACTTGCGGGGCGTTATAATAATGATACAACTGTTAACTTATTACTTGGTGTTTTGGATTATTTTTAGAAGTTAGGTTCGAGGATTGTTTAATAAAAAACTATTTAGTGACATGCATGCGCACGGTTGTTCTAACAGATATCTTGAGACTCCCATTTACCCCACTTAGGGTTATGTACTGGTCATTAATCCTATACCCGCATATTGGGCACTTGTAGTATGTTTGTATTGCCTTGTAATTCCTGTCGAACGTCTCTGTCTCTTTCCTGTAATCCATCTCGTGGCCGCATCTCGGGCATTTCATTCCCTACACCCCTCACTGCCCGGATACCGATGTCCCGCAGGGCTCGCCTCATCGTCATTGCTTACATCTCCGGGCTCTTCCCTCAATAATCTAAATGGTTTTGTGTCAGTAAATAAAATGATTGGCAAACAAGTGATTGAGACGGGAGGGGGGATCTATGGGGTCTCTTACCGAAAGCCTAATACTTCAGGGATGCTCAGCTGCCATAGGGCCAGCGGAAGAAGAAGGCGCGGCCATCTTGGGTAGTGGAGACTATGCTGTACAATTGAGTGAGGGTGGCCGACCGCTGCTCTTAAGAATGGAGGAACGTGGTGAAGGACACGGTGAGGTATCTGCTGTGGATTGTAGGGGCAGGGTTGCCTACGTGCCTCCTCCTAATATCGTATCCCAGAAATCCATAAGAAGCAAGAGAGGAAGGGATTTTTACAAGCTATTAATAGGTAAAGGGTATGGCTCGGCTATAGTCATGGGAAAGAGAGAAGCATTACAAGCAACTATCGGAGAGCTTGTAGGAGCCTCCGGAAAACCCCGCCGTGTGTGGAAAGGAGCCCATCCCAAGTATAGGGTAATTTCTGAAAACAGTTTGGAAGATGTGTTGAGAAAAGGTACAGTTATGCAACCGGGATACGACGGCCACATAATCATGCTTGGTATGACAAGACATGGCCTCTATAAGCTTATGAAGCGGTTAGGAGGACCCCCACTTCAAGTGCTCGTAAGAGAAGGCCTAATAACTGGCACAGGCGCGGGTAAACCTACTATAATAGTTACAAACGGATGGCTGACATCCAGCGACCTCGAGGCAATCAGGGGCCTGAACAACATTATGCTCGCTTACTGCGGTCTGGCCCCTCTTGAAAAGGGATTGGGTGGGGGTTTACCTCTCCACGAGATCATTGAGGACGAAGAGCTGCGATATAGGACAATGCTGGCAACGTGTGATTCAGACTTGGGGAAATGGTATACCCATTCACTCGCCCTAGCGACAATCGCATCATTGTTCTCAAGATACTACTCATGGTCTACGAAACCTAGTCCTGAAGAGATCCTGGGCCTCATGTATAATGGGTACAGGGTGGTAACTCAAGGAGTTTTCCCAATACTTCTCTATGGAGACCGCAAGTTGGAAGATTATGGTGGCCAAGAGGGTTCATTAATTGAATACCTTGGTACACCCATTCTGGGTCCCCAAGACTTATACATTATAAAAGCTACTGGGTTCACTGTGTGAGTGGCCCGGCGATTTCCTCTGACGCTTTTCTTAGAAAAGCGTATTCGCTCCGAGAAAGGAGTTCAATTAGCTGTCTCCTTATAGAATCTTCTATCTCAATGCACCTATGGTACCCGGCGCTTTTTAGGCGTCTAGCTTCGATGAGTGTGGCTATCTTCTCGCTCACCCGCGCGACCCTAGACTCTGCTGTTTCTTGAGAAATCCATTCGCGGTATAGGTCAAGAATTTGTTTTGGTAACCCCAGCTCTTCAACTGCCTTCAGTTCGATATCCTCTTTGATCTCCCCGATTTTCGTGGAGGAGTATAAGGGCAGGTCACCGACCCGGCACTCTGCTATATCATGGACTATGGCTAGGGCCATTGCACGCTCTACGTTGGCACCCACCTTTGAAGCGAGGATGCCGCTTATGATGCTGGCCTCGTACGAGTGGGCTGCGACTGTCTCGGCTATAGAGGCGGGCACGCCTCTTTGCATCCATCCTGTCCTAGGCAGTTTTTTTAACGCATCGATGCAAGTTGATACATCGTCCAAGGTGCTGCACCAGGTGACCTTCTAGCCATAATTATGTTATTAATGTAATTCTTGCGTTACAGCGGGTGCGATGGGTTGGGAGAAGAGGGTAGGTGGAGAGACTGGGTTGTCGGGGGCTCTTTTAGGGCATACTATTTGGCATCCTACCTTACCGGCCTCATGATATCCGTATACTATACTTACACACGAGCTATTATAGGGGGACTTGATTACGGTGGAAAATACGGGCTGGTTGTATTCCTTGCTGCCATGGAGAGCATACCGGGACTCCTGTCAGTAATACTTGGGTTCGTGTCGGACGTAGCGGGACGTAGAAATGCGCTCCTGGCTGGCCTAGTGTCTTCCCTGATACTAGTGGCCACGGGTTTCGTAGAGCCAAGGCTCTACCCCATTATGGCGTTAGGTATTTTCACGGGATACACATTCTTCTGGGCTTCTCTATACGGGGTTATTTTAGACTATGTTGGAGGCAGGGGAAAGCCCCTGAGCCTATTTGGTCTCTCGGGCTCATTAGGATGGTCGTCGGGGGGCGTGCTCACGGGCCTAATCTCAAACCATGGGCCACTAGCTGTATTCTCGTTCGCGGGTATTTCAATAGGCCTTGCATCAGTCATATCCTACGTGGCCTTTCCCAAGGGCCTTGCTTTCCGGGAGAAGCCTAAGCTTAACAGCTTGGTAAAGGGTATAAGGTCCGTGTTCGTCATATTCATTGCCTATCTACTAGGCTCGGCTGGTGTCTCCATTTACATCAACTCAATGGGATTAAGGCTTTTCGAGGTGCTCAAGGGGGACATGCTGGTCTACGGTTTTCTGTTCTCGACGATGACGGGACTCCTGGGTGCAATTAGTAGGCCCTTCGCGGGAATACTCGTTGACAAAGTGAAGCCGGAGGCTGTGTTAGCAGGCGTGTTTGCAACATATTTATTTTCAAGCATAATAGTCACGCTACACATCCCCCTTTTACTCATGATATTGATATGGTTACTCCCACTCTACCCTTTCTATGAGACATCAGCACTGACAACATCGTCTAGAAGGCTTCCATCCAACCTGCAGTCAACTGCAGCCGGTATTGTGGGTACAGGCTCTTCGTTGAGCGGGTTCGTGAACGCTGCTGCTTCAAGTATTATTGGAGAAGGAGGGTTCCAGAAAGCTCTAGTAGTAGGGGTGTCGCTTCTCTCAGTATCACTCTTACTATTGGTATTAATTATTGCGAGAGAAGGCAAACAAAATAAGGGAGAGAAGGGTATGGGAAACACTAGACCACCGAAACCCGTGTAATAAGCAAGACCCTATCAAGAGGGCAATGGTATGCCCCTTAACCCGCCTTCACCTACGAACTATGTTGAAAAACATGGTGGGCACGCCTCACATATCCTTGGATTATTCCCTACTTTAGCTCAAACAACGACTCCGTTGGAAGGGGAATTCCTTCATGTCGTTTCGCGAGGATAAGCAGGAGATATTTGAGGACGAGACGGAGCTTTCTAGGTACGCTATACTGACGGATAGCTGGCATATTTTCCAAAGGTTCGAGCAAGAGCTAGATAACGTAGTCCGGGAAGAGGGTAGCTTGTACGCCAACGTTGTCCAGGGCGAGTACATCAACATGAAAGTAAGCGTCATAAACTATCCCCCCGGAGCAAGCAATATTGTGCTGGTCTTTGACGAAATGCTTAGGAAAGGCGTCCGAGTCGCGGTTAAGATAGGCTATGGTGTATACCTAAGGCCCACCAGACACCCGCTCAGGATAGCCCTTGGAGCGGTACGCCTAGAGGGGCTCCTGAACCACGTGTATCCACCTGAGATACCCCCTGTCGCCTCCATAACGCTTGTTAATCACCTCTCAAGGGCCTTGGAGAACAGAGATGTACCCCATGACATAGACCTCGTGGCGAGCGTTGGAATGCCCCTGAGGAACCTGGAAAACGGTTTTCTCCCAAACAATGTACGCAAATGGGACATAAACGTGATAGATACGGACACGTCCATCTTCTACCTCATGGCATACCAGAGGAAAGCAATGGCATCGTCAGTAATCATACCAGTCATGTCTGCAGCAGAGGCGGAGGAGTATGGAATATGGAGCGAGCACGAAATCAGTAAGAAGATGGAGGACCTGTTCAACAGGATAGCTCCAAGCGTATTAGAGGGTCTCTGGCAGGTAAAAGAATCCGCAGAGAGGGGAATGCAGCTGGAGTTCACCAAGCACCACAGGCACGAGAACAAACATTAGCAAACCAGAGTTATACCTATCCAAGCAGCCGATGAAGAGAAGACGACTGCCGAGCTATGTTGCGATGACGAGGTGGAGCGACTCTGAGGGAAGAGTTCGTGGCTAGATAGTTACAGGTAGTCCTTAGATATGTTGCTCTTGCGCCTGTCACATGGAATTGATAGGTGGTGCAAGACATGGAGCGTAGGACCAAGATACTCGCAACATTAGGCCCCTCCACGTCGGACGTGCGTATGATTAAGAAACTTGTTAAGGAAGGCGCCGATGCCTTCAGGATAAACTTCAGCCACGGTAATGAAAACCAGTGGTCGGAATTTGTCAAGTTCGTTAGGGAGATTGAGGGTGAAACGGGAAGGGGTATACCGTTAGTGGGGGACCTCCAGGGCCCTAACGTCAGGCTTGGAAGAATAGTTAATGAAACAGGAGCCATTGACCTCAGGAGAGGTGGAAAGGTAGTAGTCGAGTATGGTGCAGAGAGTGAAGACGCACTACCTGTCCCATTAAAGGCTTTCTTCGAGGTCCTCGAGAAAGGTGACGTCATCGTAATAGGTGATGGGCAGGTTGTGTTGGAGGTTGAAGAAGTCGACATGGACAGGGCCATAGCAAAAGTGGTAGTGCCCGGGAAGGTCTCTAGCAGGAAGAGCGTTTATGTAAAAGACAAGCAAATCCCAATGCCTTTCATAACGGAGAAGGACCGTAACGACCTGATATTCGCAGTGAAAAACAGCTTCTCCTACATTCTGCTAAGCTTCGTCGAAAGTCCCTCACACATTGAAAAAGCAAGGGAATTCCTAAAATCCATAGGCGGTGACGAACTGGGCCTGATAGCCAAGATAGAGACAGCAAACGCGGTTTCCAACATAGAGGGCATAGTGAAGGCGTCAGACGGGGTAGTTGTCGCAAGGGGTGACCTAGGAACACACTTTCCCCTAGAAAAGCTCCCCAGCATACAGAGGAGGATAATAAGAACCGCACGTATAAAAGGAAAGATCGGCGTCCTCGCAACCCAGCTCCTATCATCCATGCTCGAAAGCCCAGTACCTTCAAGAAGCGATGTGGTGGACATATATAATGGCGTCCTCCAAGGGGCGGATGTGATGATGCTCACGAATGAGACGGCTGTAGGCCGGTACCCTGCGGAGGCCGTCTCTTGGCTCAGGAGAGTTATAGTCGAAGCTGAAAAGGAATTACAAGAACACCTGGAATCTCAAAGAGAGGCTGTTGAAGCCAATACTACTACAGAGAAGTTTGCTAAGGGCATTGTGGAGATGGCCAATAACCTGTCTGCACACATTATTGTTTACACGAAGAGTGGTAAGACAGTCAGCCTGCTCTCTAGGTTCAGGCCCTCTAGAACAATATATGCGGGGACGTCCTCAATCAATGTTGCAAGGAAGATAAGGATGCTCTGGGGAGTTCACTCTCTCCTGATAAAGGCTAAGGACTATGCTGACGGCATTGATGAGACAAGGAACATTCTTCTAAGGGACAACCTGATAGGATATGGCGAGACCGTTATTGAGACCTATAGGATAAGCACTGGCGAGAGTCACCATCTAAAAATTTACCAGGTAAGGTAAGCAAAGGACAAGGCCTGAGCAAAAGAGATGAATCTAAAATAAGGAAACTATGCTTTTACACCCTTATCCTTAAGAGCCGCATGCGCCGCCGCAAGTCTGGCCACTAGTATTCTGAAAGGCGATGCACTTACATAGTCAAGGCCGGCCTTATGGAAGAAGTGGATTGACTTGGGGTCTCCGCCATGCTCTCCGCAGATGCCTACTTCCAGTGACGGGTTTGCGCTCCTCCCTTTCTCAACAGCCATTTTCACGAGTTGTCCTACACCTTTTTCGTCTATGGTCTCAAAGGGGTTGTACTCCAGCAGATCGAGCTCTAGGTACTGGGGCAGGAACTTGTTCTCAACATCATCTCTGCTGAAGCTGAACGTCGCCTGGGTGAGGTCGTTTGTGCCGAAGCTGAAGAACTCCACCTCTTTCGCTATCTCGTCGGCCACTAGGCATGACCTGACGGTCTCCATCATCGTGCCTATCTGGAACGGTATCTTCACGCCCAGTCTCTGCTCAACCTCCCTGGCGGTCGGAAGTATAGCCTTCTCCTTTACATACTTGATTTCAGAAGCTAATGCTACCTGGGGTATCATGATCTGGACCTTGGGATTATATCCCTCCTTTATCAGCTCGCCAGCTGCCTCTAGTATTGCGCGGGTCAGGCCCTTGTATATCTCTGGGAACGTCACGCCAACCCTTACTCCACGGTGACCCATCATCGGGTTGGCCTCTGTGAGCGCCTTCACCCTCCTATACAGCTTCTCTAACTTGCTGGTGTCTTGGCCCTTTGACTTGGCTTCATATATCTCCTCTAATAGCTCCTCGGGGCTTGGTAGGAACTCGTGGAGAGGCGGGTCTATGAGCCTAATGGTGACGGGGAGGCCGTCCATTATCTTCAGCATCTCTTTGAAGTCGGCCTTAACCATGCTGGCCAGTTCCTCCATAGCCTTCTCCCGTTCCTCTCTGCTCTCCGCCAGAATTACCCTCCTGAGGACTTCTAGCCGCTCAGGTTTCCTGAACATACGCTCGATCCTTAGAAGACCTATTCCCTCTGCGCCGTACTCTCTAGCAATCCTAGCGTCTTCAGGAACATCCGCGTTGGCCTTGACCCCAAGGCGCCTGAACTCGTCAGCCCAGCTCAGGAGCGTCCCCAGCTCCTTACCAACGCTTGGCTTCACCGTGGGTATTTTTCCGAGATACACGTTACCAGTGTTACCATCTATTGTTATCCAGTCTCCCTCGCGGACAACCGTGCCGTTAACCCGGAATACTTTCTCGTCGTACGATATCTTTATGGCCTCAGCTCCCACAACTGCTGGCTTACCAATCCCCCTAGCAACCACCGCGGCGTGGGACGTCATACCACCTCTGCTTGTGAGTATTCCTTTCGCAGCATAGAATCCGTGAACGTCGTCAGGCTTAGTCTCCACTCTCACTAGTATGACTTCTTTCCCAGCCCTAGCCCACTCTACCGCTGTATCTGGGTCGAAGACGACCTGGCCACTAACAGCCCCTGGGGAGGCTGCCAGTCCCTTTGCTATTGGTTTTCCTGCCTTTGACTCGTCCACCCTGGGGTATAGTAGCTGGAGCACGTGCTCGGGTTGAACTTTCATAACGGCCTCTTCACGTGTTATTATCCCCTCGTTAGCCATGTCAACAGCGGTCTTCACGCGGGCGATTGGAGTCATTTTAGCATTGCGTGTCTGCAGGAAGAACAACTTGCCCTTCTCCACGGTGAACTCGACGTCCTGAACGTCCCTGTTTATCCGCTCGAGCTTCTTCACGTTCTTGTAGAGGTCTTCATAGAGTTCGGGGAACCTCTTCTTGAGCTCCGATATAGGCATTGGGGTCCTTATACCAGCTACCACGTCCTCGCCCTGGGCGTTAGGTAGATATTCTCCATACAGCTCGTTCTCACCAGTCGCAACGTTTCTCGAGAACACAACGCCTGTCCCCGAGTCCTCGCCCATGTTGCCGAAGGCCATGGACTGTACGTTGACAGCCGTGCACTCTGCCACCTCTGGCGTAATGTTGTGGGCGACCCTATAGAATATGGCTCGGGGGTTCATCCATGAGCGGAAAACTGCCTTTATGGCTAGCCTCAGTTGCTCGTAGGGGTCTTGGGGGAACTCTCCCCTCTCCCTTCTTATTATCTCCTTGAACCTCTCAACGATCTCTTTTAGACCCTCTACGGGTATCTCCACGTCGTATTTGGCCCCGTATTTCTTCTTGACTTCCTCGAATGCGTCGTCGAATAGCTTCTCGTCTATGGTGAGCACTATCTTTCCGAAGAGCTGGAGGAACCTCCTGTAAGAATCGTAGGCGAACCACTCGTTACTAGTATTGCTGGCGAGACCCTTAACGGTCTCGTCATTAAGGCCCAGGTTAAGAACCGTGTCCATCATACCGGGCATAGATACTGGAGCACCTGACCTCACCGAGACCAGAAGCGGGTTCTGCGGGTCGCCGAAACCCCTCCCCCTCTTCTTTTCAAGCCTCCTCATATGCTCCCTAACTTCGTCCATAAGACCCTCTGGCAAGTCAAGACTATCGATAATACCCCAAAGCTCCTCTATCAGCCTATCCCTCTCCTGGGGTGGGGGGTTCTTCTCCAGCCTCTTAACGATTCTATCGATTTCTGCTTTACGGGGAGAGTAGAAGTCCTTACAGGCCTCGGTAGTTATAGTGAAGCCTGGGGGGACGGGCAGTCCTGCCTGTGTCATTAGCGCTAGTCCCGCTCCTTTTCCTCCGAACAACTTCTTGTTGTTAGGGTCAGCCTCTTCGAAGTCGTACACGTATTTCTTGCCAGGGGCCATAGAAGGTCACCTCACAATAGGGGTTAGGGTTCCCGCACTTTTAATGAATATATAATTTTTGTGGAGAATAAATGTTTACTCTAGAACTTTATTGGGGTAACCCTTAGTACTGGGTCACGGTATTTACCATTTTGGCAACTATTGCTAAAAACCAAGAACACTTACTACAAGGCATTTTCAAATAACTTGAACAGGTGATACGGGGTTCAGAGAGAGGAAGATGAGGACCACGTCTTCACAGGGCGTGCCTCAGCGAGTAGGGGCCTCAACATCCCCCAATAGCTTGTAAGCAGATCATGCCTTAATTATAGTGTGCCCCCGATTCAGGGACGGGCAATCCTAGTAGGGTGCATTCCATCCCTCGGGGCACCCATTGCCGAACCTGATGGGTTTCTCCAGTTGGGATAACAGGACGACTCTGCTGGGCTTGCTCTCGCTCCTAACAGGGTACCCTGTGGCCTTCGAGAGTTTTTCTGAAAACTGCCTCACCTCGTCATGGGTGGGCATGTTGCTACGGTTAAGCCTCTGCATGCTTGCCCCCACGTACATGTATGCTTTGGCCTCAATGTAGGTGGGCTGCATAAGGTCCACTAGCTTCGCGAAGCCCTCTACAGCCTTGTCATCCATGTTTATGCCCTTGATGAGAGTTATTCTCATGACCGTGGGGCTAGGGTAGTCTCTTAGTCCCTTTAGGGTCTCCAGCGTCAGCTCCCACGCTCTCTTGACTAATGGTCTATCTAACCACATGTACATTTCCTTGTTATACGCCTCTACGCTCACGTATAGTTGGCTGGGCGGCTCCTCCATGTTGAGTATCATGTCAGGTCTAACACCACGTGTCACGAGGAAGGTCGTCAGACCTCTCTTGTGGAAGGCCTTAATTAGATCGGGGAGCTTGTCATAGAGCGTGGGCTCCCCTGTTAGGCTAATCGCAACATGTTTGGGTCTCGTGGCCTCCTCGTAATACTTCCTATTCGCCCTGGGATTCCCCTTGTAGCCCGTAAGCAATTTAACGTGGGTCTCTATGACCTTGTCCGCGAGCTCCTCGACATCCTCCTCAGGATACTGGGGCATTCTGGCTTCATCCCAGTACACCCCCACGTCCTGCGGCCTCAGCCGCCAGCAGTGTATACAAGCATTCCAGCACCAGTATGCGGCGGGGCTCATCTGGATACAGCGGTGGCTCTCAATGCCATAGAACTTGCACTTGTAGCAGAACCGGTTCTGTGTAAGCGCATATCTTGTCCACGCGCACGTCTTGACAACCGTATGTTCTCCCACAAAGTGGTAGCCTTGCTTCGTCATTATCTTCCTCAGTATATCATAGGCTCCCTGCTTGTCACTAACAGGTCTCAGGCTGAGCACCTTAACACCTCGATCCCCACGGGATTACAAGACGCCATTGTATGCATTAGTCGTGTACCTATTTAATAAGGTCTCGTAAGTAAGCATGCCAGGTTATGAATAGCCGGAACTGATACAGTGTGGAGAAGGCGTAAACGTGCACAAATATATCCCATATTCCTAGATAGAGAGGGATTGGTGACACCTGCTATGGGTCCACCCTTCCATATCTTGGCTAAGAAGGGAGATGTAGCCGAAAGGGTGATAGTTGCAGGAGACCCCGCCCGGGTAAAGCAACTTGCACAAATGCTAGACAATCCCCGGCTGGTTAACGAGAACAGGCAGCTACTGGTATACACGGGAGAGTACAAGGGGATCCCCCTAACCGTGGCTACCCATGGGATAGGCTCGGGAAGCGCGACTATCGTGTTCGAGGAGCTCAGGATGCTTGGGGCCAGGCTAATGATACGGCTAGGTACGGCGGGCGGCATGTCACCCGACTTGAAAGTCGGAGACTTCATAATAGCGACAGGAGCAGCGACCTTATGCAACGGGAACTCCCTTGGAATGTATATGCCCGGCTACTGCCTACCCGCATCCCCCAGCCCTGATGTGACGATGAACCTCATAAAAGAGGTGGAGCATTCTGGAGAGAAGGCTATAACTACGCCTGTATTCAGCAGTGATGCCTTTTACGCTGAGGACCCTGACTTTGCCAAGAAATGGAGCGATAAGGGAGTCAAGGCCGTCGAGATGGAGTGTGCCAGCCTCTTTGCTCTTGGCTGGATGAGAGGCTTCAAGACGGGAGCCCTCCTCATGATAAGCGATATGTTGGTGGGGGAGAAGACAGAGCTACTAACAGCAGAGCAACTTGCACCCAGGGTGGAGAAGGCTTCAAGGATAGTGTTCGAGGCAGCTATTAAGACGCCCGTCTAAGAGGTCACATACTTGGGCATAACAATAGCCGTCACAGATCTCCCTACTAAGCTGTTTTTCTCTATAATGATTATTTTATGGCAGTTGGAAAACACGAGATATTGTAACTAGACTATTAGGGAATGGTCGTGGATGCTAGACTCTGGGCGAATTCTTAATAACTTATGTGAAGCGTCAAAAGGGGGAGATTACAAGAGATGGGCAGAAACCCCGCACCCTTGCCCCAGGAATGGTACGCAAGAGACCCCAAAAGAGTCGCCCTAGAACTTCTGGGAAAGATACTGGTGAGGAAGACGCCTGATAACGTCACTATAAAGTGCATGATAACGGAGACTGAGGCCTACTATGGTCCCGAGGACCCGGCGTCGAGAGCTAGAAAGGGTGGAGACCTTCGCGAGGTTATGGGAGGGCCGGTGGGACACGCGCTTGTCTACGGGGTTCACAAGCAGTGGCTACTTAACGTAGTTGCCCATAAGCCGGGCGAGTATGGAGCAGTCCTCTTCAGAAGCTGTGAGCCGCTGGAGGGCCTTGAGCTTATGATGAGGAACAGGGGTGTGGATAATGTTAAGCTGCTGACCACGGGGCCTGGACGCCTTACGCGGGCACTGTTGATTGACAAGAGCTTTCATAAGAAACCCATGTATGTCGTGTCACATGGCCTTTGGATAGAAGATGAGGGTTTTGACGTGAGGGAAAGTGATATTGTCTCGAGCCATAGGATAGGTGTTAGGGAAGACTTGCCCGAGAAGCTAAGGTTTATCCTTAAGACAAGCCCCTATATATCTAAACCTCCCCGGGGATGAAGTCTATGAGTAAGGAAGACGAGGGGCATGTTATAGAGGGCGTCCCAGGCCATGTGGCATGGCGGGGCTGGGCAAGGGAGTTACAGCGCATGCTGAGGAGCTATGGCCTTTCCTATGAAGCCGAATTAGACCACACCCGTATTCACCTCAAGGGCGTCCTCATACAAGTATACCCTGACCCCAAGGGCTACGTGATAGACGCCAGCCTGCCACTGCCACTAGGTGGCGAGGACCCTGATTTCCTTTCTGAAATCCTCGAGGGCTTTAGAACAATACTTACCCTGATAAACAGCGCCCGTGGGGTGAGACCCGTCTACGAGCTAGATACCAGCCTCCCCTATAATCCTTCCCTCCATACAATCATTCACTATAGCGACCCAGATAGCCTAATTTCCACCATGAAGACGTTTCTCGACACAATGTTCAGTGCAAGCGAGGAGGAAAAATAGCCCTGTAATCCACTTACCCTTATCTTGATACGTCGAACATCATTGTGAAAAAGGACAAAAAACGCTCAAAGACTAGGTTGGACACGGTCGTTTTAAGATAAAAAAGCATACATTGAAGCCTCGTAGTTGGATAAAAATACAGATAATGTCAGCTACTGGACGCTACCTCCATCGCTCTCTTAACTACCTCGTCATAGTCTGGTTCGACAAGAGGGTCGTCGCTAACCCATTTCCACGCGACCTTGCCCTCCTTGTCTATTATGAAGACAGCCCTCTTGGCTAGTCCTTTGAGGCCCTTAAGGTCCTCTAGCACGACGTTGTATTTCTTTATAACCTCCTTGTTGAAGTCGCTTAGAAGGTCAAAGCCCAACCTGTTCTTCTCTTTGAACTCTTTCAACGAGAAGGGAAGGTCAACGCTTATTCCCACGACCTTCGCGTTAGCCTTTTCGAGCAGTGCCATGCGGTCCCTGAAATTGCAGAGTTCGTTGGTACACACGGGGCTAAAGGCTGCGGGGAAGAATACAAGTATCACGGGTTTCCCATCTTTTAGGAGGTCCCCCAGGCTGACGGGCTGGAAGTCTTGGTTGTACAACGTGAATTCAGGAGCCTTTTCCCCAACTTCTACCATTTCAACCACCCTTGAATCCGTTTGAGAGTATGGTTTATTTCGGAAATATCGTCGTCAGGGGTTTATAGGGTGGTGTAATTACCTTCCATGACACGGGCTTTCTCGAGTACTCGCAGAGTGTATATATACGTGGTAAATAAGCGCCTTAACACTCAGTCATCAGTTATGTGCAGAATATAGTAATTATTCTTAATAATTCATAAATGAAAAAGTTTATTCACGCCAATCCTTAAACCATCCCAATAATAGCCCCCCTAATTATACGAACAAAGCGGGGCGAAGTGAGGAAGCCTTGGCAAACGACAAAGTATATCTCTTAATAGGGGGAGCCCAGGGATCGGGTATAGAAACGACATCCTATGTACTGACGGCGGCTCTAGCACGAAGGGGATATGGCGTACTTTCTAATAGGGAGTACTTCTCAAACATAGTGGG
Source organism: Desulfurococcales archaeon (assembly GCA_027014955.1). Lineage (GTDB taxonomy): Archaea > Thermoproteota > Thermoprotei_A > Sulfolobales > Fervidicoccaceae > JALTXS01. The sequence goes on from JALWDA010000073.1 coordinate 69,314, forward strand.
GCGCCACAGCTACATACAGATGGCGGTCTCCTCTGAGGAGATACCGAGATCGCATACATTCCCCGTGGACTTCGTGGGGGCCATAGACGCTGAGACCGTGTTTACCCACTACGACGACGTTAGGGAGGGAGGATACCTCCTCTACGACAAGGACACGCAGAACACACGCCTTATACAAATAAAGAGCATGGAGTCCGAACTCGCCGAGAGGCTCAAAGAAAGGTTTCAGGAATTGGGTATAGAGCTCAAGCTGGCCTCCCTTATCGATTATCTTGCGAACAATGTTGGAGTAAAGGTCATAGGCCTTAGCTACAGGGCCGTGTTGGACAAGTTGAGGCAAAAATACGGCTTGGGACTGGCACAGTTGCAGAGATACAGGAGCAGCATACCCATAGGAGTAGTAGCGGGCCTGATGGACCTGGATATCGACAGCGTTGTTTATGGGCTAAGCAAGAGGTTTGCGGGGAGGCAGAAGATCGTTGAAACCAACAGGTTCCTAGTCACAGAGATAATGGAGGAGGTAAAGGAGCTCTACGGGAGCCCTCTCAAGCTAGAAAAAAGCAAGCTAGACCACGACGAGCTACTGCTAGTTAGCGGGAACGATATCGTAGGAATGGGCAAGGCCGTGGGAGGCCTAAGATTCCAGTCCTACTACCCCATAACCCCCGCCGCCGACGAGTCCCTCTTCCTGGAAAGATACGAGTCCCTTCGTGCCGATGGCGAGTCCAAGGGTTCTATGCTTATATTCCAGACCGAGGACGAGATAGCCGCGATAACATCTGCAATAGGAGCTGCCCTGGCGGGCGTAAGGTCCTCTACAACTACGAGTGGACCAGGCTTCAGCCTAATGGCCGAGGGCATCGGATGGGCTGGCATGAATGAGGTCCCAGTAGTGATAACAATATACCAGAGAGGAGGCCCAAGCACAGGCCTACCCACAAGAGGCTCCCAAGCGGACATGCTGTTCTCGATATTCGCAGGCCACGGCGAGTTCGCCAAGATAGTCATATCAAGCGGCGACCACATGGAGGCGTTCTACGACTCTATATGGGCCTTCAACCTTGCTGAGAGGTACCAGACGCCAGTCATTCACTTGCTTGACAAGTTCCTCGCCAATAGTATAACTACCCTTCCGGTGCCCGACTTTTCATCCATAAGGATAGAACGTGGCAAGATAATACTCGAGGCAGACAAAGGCCCCTTCAAAAGGTTCGACACAAGCGAGACAATAAGCCCGCGTCCAGTCATAGGCTCGGGCGCAATAACTTGGTACACGGGCGACGAGCACGACGAATACGGTCATATTTCTGAGGACCCGGTAAACCGGGACATAATGTATGAGAAGAGGACGGTGAAAAAGCTCGAACTCATCGACAAGGAGGTGCCTCCCGAAGAAAGGGTCCAGCTATACGGCTCCACTGATGCGGACTTCCTGCTGGTTGGCTGGGGTATGGTTAAGGGCCCTGCCCTCGACGCGTTGAGAGAGCTTGAGGGAGAGGGGATAAAGGGAGCCTATCTAAGCCTGAGAATGCTGAACCCGCTGCCCTCCGAGTACGTATTGGGTATACTCGAGAAATTTGGCCAGGACAAGATAATAGTTGCCGAACACAACATAATGGCCCAGGCAGCCCAGCTCATTAGGATGAACACGGGCTTCCAGATAAAGAAACAGGTCCTCAAGTATAATGGGAGACCCATTTTTAAGATGGAGCTGGCCGATGCAATAAAACTCCTCCTAGAGAAGAAGGAGGGTAGGGTGGTGCTCAAATATGCAAAGTAGTAGACTGAACTACAAAAACGACCTCTGGATAGACTGGTGCCCTGGATGTGGGGACTTCGGAATAGTAAACGCCATGGTAAGAGCGTTCCAGGACCTGAAGCTAGACCCCTCCAACGTTGTCCTGGTCTCGGGTATAGGGTGCAGTGGTAAGACCCCCCACTACTTTAACGTCACCGGAGTCCACACCCTCCATGGCAGAGCAATACCCTTCGCAACCGGGATAAAGCTGGCTAACCCGCAACTAACAGTGATAGTGAACGGTGGTGATGGAGACCTACTAGGTATAGGGGCAGGTCACTTCGTAGCTGTGGGTAGGCGGAACATTGACATCACGGTCATTCTACACGACAACCAGGTATATGGGCTGACCAAGGGACAGGCGAGCCCCACCCTGCCAAGGGACCTCAAAACGAAGGCTCTTGCAAAACCCAACATACAGGACGCTATCAACCCCATAGCACTGGCTATAGCAAGCGGGTTCACGTTCGTGGCGAGGGGGTACGCCTACTGGCCAGAGCACCTTAAGGAGCTCATAAAGATGGCCATCGAGCACAAGGGCACGGCGCTGGTCGACGTGCTCCAGCCCTGTGTAACTTATAACGACATATTCGTGGTCGACTACTACAAGGACAGGGTCTACAAGCTAGAGAATGACCCTAACTGGGACCCGGTTGTCAAAGAGAACAGCAAGGACGAGGTACAGGAAAAGCAGGCGAAAGCACTGGAAAAGGCAAGAGAATGGGGAGACAGGATACCAGTTGGCGTCTTCTACCGCAACCCCCACGTGGAGACATTTGAGGAGAGAATAGCGAAGTTCAACCCACTCTACGAGCAAGTGCCACCAGTTATGCAGAAAATTGTCGGCGAAGACGGCGTCAGCCCCTCTATAACAAGGGATGACTTTAGGAGGATATTCGAGGCAAGTTTGGTGAAGGTCGAGAAGCTCTAGTTACTCACCCGATTTTACAAGGCCCGTCTAGGAGTCCAGTTTTTTATCAATATTGTTTAATCACACCGTCTATCTTTGTCTCCCTTCTGCACCCGTTTGCCCCAAGCATAGTCTGTAGCAAGTAATTGAAATTAAGGGGAAGAGGGCAACGTAATTTACTAGATCAATATGTATTCCAAGCCAAAGCCCCATGTAGGAGAAGGGTGGCCTTCTTGGTTGAGACGATAAACCATGACGTGGTAATAATAGGTTCTGGCCTGGCTGGCCTCAGGGCAGCCGTGGAGATAATGAGGATGTTCGAGGAGAAGGTCAACGTAGGCATAATATCCAAGGTACAGTTGATGCGAAGCCACAGTGTGTCGGCCGAGGGTGGCACCGCGGCTGTCCTCTACCCTGACGAGGGGGACAGTATAGCGCTTCACGCGTGGGATACAGTTAAGGGCTCTGACTTCCTCGCCGACCAAGATGCTGTCTGGACCCTGGTATCCCACATGCCTCAGGAAATATACCTCCTTGAACACTGGGGGATTCTCTGGAGCAGGAGAGAAGACGGACGCATAGCCCAGAGGTATTTCGGAGGCCAGACCTTCCCTAGGACAGTATACGCTGGTGACAAGACTGGGCTCTTCGAGATGCAGACCCTATATGGAAAACTACAGGAATATGATAACTACGAGAGGTACGACGAGTGGTTCGTGACTTCATACGTTATAGAGGATGGCGAGTATAGGGGCGTAACAGCGATTAATATGAAGGATGGGAACCTGTATCTGTTCAGAAGCAAGGCGGTCATCATAGCAACAGGTGGAGGGGGTAGGGTCTACGGGTTTAGCACATACGGTCACACTGTTACGGGAGACGGCCTCGCTATGGCCTACAGGGCGGGCATACCGCTAAAAGACATGGAGTTCTACCAGTTCCACCCAACCGGTATAATACCCTCAGGAATATTGGTCACGGAGGGAGCCAGGGGAGAAGGGGGCATTCTTCTGAACAAGAACGGGGAACGGTTCATGAAAAAATATGCACCCACTAAGATGGAACTCGCCCCCAGAGACATAGTCTCAAGGGCCATGTTCACCGAGATGAAGGAGGGAAGGGGATTCAAGGACGAAGAAAGCGGGTTAGAGTACCTCCTTCTAGATCTGAGGCACCTCGGCGAGGAAAAGCTCAACGAGAGGCTCCCCCTGGTCAGGGAAGTTGCAATAAAGTTCGCCGGAGTGGACCCAGCCGAGGAACCCATACCAGTTAGGCCCGTGGCCCACTACACCATGGGGGGCATACACGCGGATATAAGGGGACGGGTTCTCGACGCGCAGGGCAGATGGATAAAAGGCATGTGGGTGGCAGGTGAAGCGGCTGCCTATAGTGTCCACGGTGCCAACAGGCTGGGCTCAAACAGTACAGCTGAGTGCCTGGTATGGGGCAAGATAACGGGTAGGGAAGCCGGCCTATACGCATTGAAGTCGCCCTCACTACCACCTATGCCGTCGAATGAAAAAGTCGCGGGCGAGGAAAAGAGGCTCTTCGATGGACTTCTCAAGAGGGAAAGTGGCAAGGAAACCGCGTACCAGATAAAGAAGGAGCTTAACCATGTAATGGACACACATGTCTACGTTTATAGGAATGAGGAGGGGTTGAGAAAGGCACTGTCGAAGATAAGGGAGCTTAAAGAAAGGTTCAAGAACGTGGCTCCCAGCGACAAGTCCCGTATTTACAATACTGATTTCATAACAGTGCTCGAGACAGAGAACCTGCTGGACATAGCCGAGGTGATAGTAGTGGGAGCACTGGAGCGTAGGGAGAGCAGGGGAAGCCACGCGAGGACTGATTACCCCAAGAGGGACGACGAGAACTGGCTCAAGCACACCCTTGCTACGTATAGTAGAGACGGGCCTGTGCTCAGCTACTGGCCCGTGACCATAACAACTTGGAAACCCGTTGAGAGAAAATACTAGGCAGTAGATGGAGGTGCGATAGGTTGGGGGAGAAGAGGAAGCCCCGGTTCCTTGAAAACCGCTTGGGTATTATGGGTAACATTGTTCCCTGGGTCCTGATGATACGCGACAACCCCGAGCGGGTGGCCTTTGTCCTCCACAGGCTCACTGGCCTGCTGCTGATAATATACCTGCCTGTACATATATTTGTGACGAGTATGACTGTGAACCCGCAGAAGTGGGAAGACTTCCTACGACTTGAAGAGAACCCGCTTGCCCAGTTCTTCCTATGGATACTCTTCGGCTCCATCGTCTTCCACGGGCTAAATGGGATACGCCTACTGCTAGTAGAGGGGCTGGGCAAGGGAATAGGAAAGCCAGAACCCCCAGAGCCTCCCTACAAGCCCACAAGCCTTTCATCTGCCCAGAGAAAATGGCTCTACGCGGTATTCGCTATTTGGCTGATCGTGTGGATAGTGGGAGGCATTATACTTTTTAGAGAATTCGGCTGGGTCTAGGAGGTGCATCACCGTGCCTCGGGAATCTACTCTCCACCTACTCCTTTACGCTACTGCGGGGCTTCTAGCCGTCTTCCTCACAATACACGTTGCCCTCCATGCACCGGGCCTATTTTATGACACCTACAAGGAAAGCGTGCAGAGGGAGAGTGTCCGTAGGAACTACGAGAACTTCGGATGGGCACTAGTAGCACTGTTAATAGTAGCCGTTATCCACGGCCTCGTAGGTCTCAGGGGGATACTGCTAGAGCTGAGGCAGGGACCTAGATGGGAGGCCTTCGTCAACTTCCTTGTAGTGTTCCTAGGCGCGTACATGTTGGGTCTGGGCACATACACCCTCCTAACATGGCTTGGGATAATGCACTTCGGGGGGTGAGAGCGTATGGGCATCAATGCTAACGGAAGACCCGCTACGCGAGTTGTCAAGATAAGGGTACGGAGGTACGATCCAGAGACTGGTAGGAGGTGGTGGCAAGAGTATAGAGTGGAGGCCAAGAAGGGAACCACCGTTCTTGACGCGCTGCTCAAGATAAAGGCGGAGCAGGACCACACCCTAGCTATGAGGTACTCGTGCAGAATGGGTGCTTGTGGCAGCTGTGGCATGCTTATAAACAAGATGCCCCGCCTCGCATGCGAGACCCAACTCCTGGAGCTCGGGACAGACACTGTCACCATAGAGCCCCTGCCCAACTTCCCCGTCCTGAGGGACCTGATAACAGACTTCGGCGACTTCTTCAAGAAGCATAGGGACATCATGCCCTACATAGTGAGGGAGAGCAAGAAAGAGAACGAGGAGCCCTATAGGGAGTACTACATGCCACCCGACGAGCTGAACAAGATTATCAGGTACTCCTACTGTATAATGTGCGGCCTATGCTACGCCGCTTGCCCCGTGGTCGCTATCGACAAGAAGTTCCTAGGACCACAGGCACTGGGACAGGCATACAGGTGGGTCACCGATGTTAGGGACGAGGGTCTTAGGCTCAGGCTGGAAAAGGTAGATGACAAGCACGGTGTATGGAGATGCCACTTCGCTGGCTCCTGCTCCGCAGCCTGCCCCAAGGGAGTTGACCCCGCTCAGGGAATACAGCTCCTCCGCTCAAAGCTGGTCGCGCTCACCGCCGGGGCTAGAAGAGATAAGAAACCGACCCATGTGGCGACTCCAACCACCGTACGCTATGTCGATGTGGGGGATGCTCCCAAGCCTACCGTGGAGGATAAGAGCCTGCTCGTCAAGCACCTCGAGGAGACGGCCCAAGAGCTGGAGCAGGACCTTCCATACGTTGCACAGGCTCTGAGGGACTACCTCCGCACAATAACGTCGTCATAAATATTTTTCATGCCGTATGGCATAGCCACTTATCGTGGAAAATAATGAGGCTATAAAACTAAACCAGAGGCCCTTATCAGGCTGTTAAATCCCTAGAATGCCAGTCAACTTCTTCAAGCGCGCCCCCTAGGCTTATTATTTCTCTGACCTCGCTCACTCTTGCATCCAGCCTCCTGTCTCCAAAAGTGTTTGAAAAGTAAAGCTCCCCTGACCTGGCGAGGGACTCGCTTCCCGTCTTTCCCGAGAGCCATATCAGCTCTGCAACTGCTATTGTTTTAGCCAGTGTATCGAGGACGTTTTTAGCCATCCATTGCGCCTTGTAAGAGTCCTCTCCTATAGAGCGGATAGCCTTTCTCGCTATCTCTAGGAGTTCCTCCCCCAACCTATGGCTGGCAACCCAGTAACTGGACGTGACCATGTTTTCAAGGTCTTCCAACATACTTTTATGAGCGTTCTTCTTAACCATAGCCTCGAGCATATCCAGGGCCTGTACATTGCTCGTCCCCTCCCAGATTGGAGTTATCAGAGCCTCCCTGTGCCACCTCTCTATGGGGAACTCGTGGAGGAAACCAATACCTCCGTAGACTTCCATTGCCCTCCTGGTCACGTCCGCGGCTATGTCTGCGGTGAAGTTCTTGGCCATGTGCGTGAGTAACCTGGCATAGTGATACTTGTCGTCATATGGGGGCTCTTTCTTCCATGACTTGTCAAAAGAATCTATCGCCTTGAGTGTTAGCGCTAGGCCTGCTTCGATGCCTAGCTCTGCTTCGAGCAGGTCCCGGGCGAGGAGCGGGTGTTCTATAATCCTCTTTCCAAACGCCCTTCTTACCTGCGAGTAACCGTATGCCTCAATATATGCTTTTCTTGCAATACCGAGCGCCCCTATAGAGTTGGCGAGCCTTGAAACCATGAGGTCCTCCATGGTGTAGTAGATACCATTCTCGGGCTCGCCTATGAGATGTGCCTCGCTCCCAATAAGCTCGACCTCTCCCGTGGGAACAGAAATTGTCCCGCTTTTCCATTTGAGCCTCCTAACCCTGTAGTTCAGAAACCCCTTACTATCCAGGCGGGGGACGGCAAACAGTGCCAACCCTTTCGCGCCTGGCCTGGAACCAGGAGGCCTGGCGGTGACCAGGGCTATATCAGCAAGACCTGCACCGCTTGCGAAGTACTTGTACCCGGTGAGCCTCCATATTTGACCATCATTCTCAGCCATCGTAACATTGGCTCCAAGGTCACTTCCTCCTTGAACCTCGGTGAACCAGGTGGCACCCCATAGTATATTGCTTGAAATGCCGACGAGTCCCTTGTAGAGGTCCCTTATCTCGTCCCGAGCGTACTTGTATAGAGCGTAGGCTGTTTGGATTGTTATAGTTAATATACACGAAATGCCAGAGTCCCCTACAAGGTAGATCCCGGCATAATGCTCAAGCCAAGACTTTCCCTGGAAAGGCGGTTTGTTAACGCCGTAATCGCGTACAAGACCGACAAGTACCTCCCTCTCACGAGGATCTAGCCATACTGTGTCGAGTTCTCTGCCATATACGGACCAGTTAAGCAGGATGGGCTCACTTAGTCTGTCTACACGATAAGCTACTTCGTAGACTTCTCTCCCTGCGAATCTACCCAGCTCGCTTAAGTCGGGTTGATATCCTAGGAATGCTGATAGCATGCTGCGAAAAGGGTAGTCCAGCTTGTAATGGTCGAGACCGTAGGCAAGGCTTATGTTTTCTATTCCTTTAAGAGGCATGAGTGATGCACCGTAGGGCCTTGCAATCAAAGAATCTCAGCATAACTACTTATTTATTGCCAAAATAACTCAGTCGAAAATTGTAGTTGGACACGGGTGAAAAAGTCTGAATCAGTGAAAAACGCTCATGGTGCGATGACAATCCTACCCTGAGCCTTACCAGCTTCGAGCAAAGAGTGGGCCTGCCGCACCTCATCAACGCTAAGAGGTATCCTCTTGTAAACAGGTTTTACCGCGCCATTACTCAATAGCCCCACGGCCTCCTGCAAATCGCTAAGGGTTGAATTAAGAGAGCCCAGCACGCCAGTCTCTTTCAGTATAACCAGACCTAGCAACACCTGCTGAGGCCGGGGGTCAACATTGCCTGTCAGGATAACGCGTCCTCCTTTCCTAACGCTGCGCAGGGACTGGTCCAATGTTGGGCCACCAACGTTTTCGAGCACTATGTCAACCCCCTCGCCGTCGGTGAGCTTCTTCACCTCTTGCGAGAATCCCCCCGACCCATAGACGACCACATTGTCCACCCCCAGCGATTCTAGTATCCGGGCCTTCTCCTCGCTCCTCGTGACCGCTATAACTCTAAGTCCTAGGGCCCGTGCAACCTGGGCTGAGTGTAAGCCGAGTCCCCCGCCAGCTCCTGTGACAAGGACGGTCTCGCCTTCGACGGCCTTGGCTCTTTGCTTTAGCGCCCTATAAGCTGTGCCAACTATACAAGCTGCGAAACTGTAAGACTCTAGAGGCGCTTCGCTGTGCGCTCCAATCTTGACTAGGGACCAGTGGGGGAGGCTCACGTACTCGGCGTAGCAGCCGTCTCTGTCCTCGCCGAGCCACTGGTTGCCTCGGCAGAGGTTCTCTTCTCCCCTCTTGCAGTTCTTGGGAAAGGTGTAGATAAGCGAGGCCACATTGTCTCCCTTGTTGAGTTCCTCAACCCCTTCACCCACCTCCACGACTTGGCCCGCCAGCTCGTGGCCGGGTATTACTGGTAGCCTAGCCCTCATATGGCCCCTTCTGACCAGTGTGTCCCTGTAACAAACTCCGCATCCAGCCACTCTTACAAGAACCTCGCCCTCGCCTGGAGTGGGTGTGTCAATGTCTCTCTCTACCAGAACTTCGGGTCCTCCGTAACCTGTTTGGACTATGGCTTTCAAGACCACCCACCTATGGACCAGTTATGAGTGGCTGAATTATAGATTCTCGGAAGCCGATATATATCCTCCATTGACATAGTATTCATTTGGGTCCCCAGACTTCTCCCGTAGGGTGACTAGCTTGAAGAAAATGAAATACGTGGAAAACGCTAAGAAGGTGTTTCTAGACACTGGAACCCGGATACCAAGAGAGATGATATGGGCAATAGGAATAGTAAAATACTCGGCAGCTAAAGCCAACAAGCATCTTGGACTCCTAGAACCCCAGTTGGCAGACGCGATAATGGAGACTGCACTGGAGCTGGCTGAGGGCAAGTATGACGACCTGATACAGGTTGACGTCTTCCAGACGGGCTCAGGAACGGGTCTTAACATGAATGCCAACGAGGTCATAGCCCTTAAGGCAACAGAGAAGTTGGGCAAGGACGTTCACCCGAACGACCATGTAAACATGGGCCAGTCTAGCAACGACGTCATACCGACCGTGATACGCATAGCTGCCGTGGAGACGGCGCTAGGCCGACTAAAACCATCACTCGAGAACCTCATAGGAACGCTTAGGAAAAAGGCAGAGGAAACCCAAGACGCTGTAAAACCGGGCAGGACTCACCTGAGGGACGCGCTACCAGTTACGCTCGGTCAGGAGCTGGAAGCTTGGGCGAACGCCCTGGAGAAGGACCTTGACATGCTCCTGAAGGCGGTTGAAAACGTAATGGAGCTCCCCCTAGGAGGCACTGCCGTGGGCACAGGGCTGAACTCCCATCCCCGCTACGCTGAGCTAGCGATAGGCTACATATCAGAGACCACCAAGAGAAGCTACAGGCCCGCGAAAAGCCGGTTCAGGGCGATGAGGAGCCTCAGCGACCTTCTCATACTATCATCAATATACAAGGCCATTGCAACCGACCTTTGGAGGCTCTCCCAGGACCTCAGGCTAATGTACTCCGGCCCCAACACTGGGTTCAACGAGATAGACATGCCCCAAAAGGTGCCGGGTAGCAGCATAATGCCTGGCAAGGTGAACCCGGTCACAGTAGAGGCAGTAATGCAGGCCTCCTCACACGTAATGGGAATGGAGCAGAGCCTAACCAATGCAAGCCTTCTCGGAGAGCTCGAGCTGAGCATGGGCCTCCCACTATCCGGGTACCTTATAATCAGGCAGGCGAAGCTACTCGCCGAGGCCATGGACAAGCTGTCTGAGCAGGCCATAGAGACCCTGAGACCCAACCTGGAGAGAATGAAGACCCTCGCGGAGAACAGCCAAGCACTAATAACAGTACTGTCACCGAAAATAGGATACGATAAGGCAGCGGAATTGTCCAAGATGATATACGAGGGCAAAAGCGTCCGAGAAGCGCTTAAGGCAGCGGGCCTTAGTGAGGATGAGATAGAGAGGCTCCTTGACCTCAAGAAGCTAACACAACCAGGAATACCATAAACAAACCCAAAAACCGGAGCGGGCGGTCCCCACGCGTGTTTTTAGCACAATTTCGTCTCCCACAAACTTTTTTCACTAGGCATCCATATGACATTGAGATATTCTATGTAATACAGCCACGTTACCTAGGAACATGATTACCTAGAGCTTATCCACACACAAGCGTTTAGTCTATAGTCGTTAAGCTCAACGGCAAATCCATAATAGAAAACATACAGAAAACCAACAAGTGACCACCTCCAGAGAGTGGTCAAATTGGCCAAGGAAGTCTACATTGTAGGTGGCCTGAGGACACCCATAGGCAAGTTCGGGGGTGCCTACAAGAGCATCCATCCCTCCAAGCTAGCAAGCACCGTCATAAGTGACCTTATAGAGAGGACTAGGATACCCCCCGAGTCAATAAACTTGGTCATAATGGGCCAGGTGATAAGAGCCGGGACTGGTATGAACACCGCGAGGCAAGCAGCTCTCGCCGCGGGCGTGCCTGAGGAGGTTGACGCAATGAATGTGGACATGGTCTGCGCAAGCGGTCTGACAGCTGTGATAACAGCGTCTCAGTACATAGCGGCTGGGGAATACGACGTGGTCATTGCTGGCGGGATGGAGTCTATGAGCTACGCCCCCTTCCTCCTACCCGGGCCCAGGCTTAGGTGGGGTATAAAACACCTAATATTTGACAAGTCCCTGCCCCTGGAAGACTCGATGGTGAAGGACGGCCTTTATGACCCCATTTACAACATGGTCATGGGAGAGGAGGCGGATAGGGTGGCAAGGGAGGAAGGAATAGAGAGAAGCGCGCTCGAGGAGGTTGCGCTGGAGAGTCACAGGAGAGCCCACAAAGCATGGGAACAAGGGCTGATAAAAGACACAATAACGCTTGTAAGGGACAGTAATGGGCAACCGCTCTTGGATATAGATGAAGGTATAAGGCCCAGCCTTACCCCGGAGAAACTGGCGCGCCTTCCCCCCATATTCACGGAGGAGGGACCGCACACGGTGGGAACATCAAGCCAGCTAAGTGATGGAGCGGCTGCACTGGTTCTAGCTTCTGGAGAGGCTGTAAAAAGGCTAGGTCTAGAACCCAAGGGTAGAATAGTGGCCCACGCTTACGCGGCCACGACTCCCTACAGGTATGCAATAGCCCCCGTCAAGGTCATTAAGAGAATGCTGGAAAAGACTGGCTGGAGTCTAGACAAGGTGGACTTCTGGGAAAACAACGAGGCGTTCGCGGTTAACACTATAATACTTGAGAAGCACCTGGGCATACCAAGGGAACGCCTGAACGTCCACGGAGGCGCCATCGCCGTCGGACATCCACTGGGCATGTCTGGAGCTCGTATACTTATCGAGCTTATCAACGTGCTCGAGAAACACGGGGGTTCCAGGGGCATGGCCTCCATATGCCACGGCTTGGGAGGTGCTGCTGGGATTACAATAGAGCTTGTAGTCTAAGGTACCTCACTGTAAAAAGTCTGTGGAGAACATGGGGGCTTTTAAAGAAATAATACTGTGATTTTGGGTGGAAATCACCGCGCGAGTGACTAGCCCTTTATCCCCGCCTCTATAAGTTTCCTCAGATTAGCCGTCTCTATGACATTGCCAGTAATCTTCATCTTTCCCCTGATAAAGGCGGCCATAGCGTCCATCTCTCCTTTCAAAATCTTCTCCAAGACTTCCCTGCTCATTTTGAGGGTGGCGGTGGGCCGTTCGATTTCCCCCTTATCGAGTATAACCTCCCCATCCGCTATCTTTATGAAGAACTTGTCGCCTTCATCAGTCTCTATCTGGAACGACTTGTTCCAGGCCTTTATCTCATCAGCCATCTTCGCCTTGGCTTTGTCAAGAACGCTTTTCGCAAGAGCTAGGAGATCATCGCTCACGGGTATTCACCGTGTGAAATATGGTTCTCGGGCTTTGTATTTATTCTTATTTATTTTAAATTTAAATAAAGAGGACAACATATTCTCCAGTGAGGAACATAACTTCTACCACCAGGTGCTCCAGCTGGAGGGTGCCCGACTTGGTGCGTAATGTCGCCATAGTTGGGGTAGGTCAATCTAAGTTTGGCGTCAGACACGACGTGAGTTTCCCCGAGCTTGCTTGGGAAAGCGTCTCCCAGGCGCTGGACGACGCTGGTTTGGAGCAGAAAGATATAGAATATTTTATTGTTTCAAACGCGGGTGGGTGGAGTAGTGAGCCCCTCCCCGCTGTGGTTGTGGGGGAGTACTGCGGGCTTACGCCCAAGGGCACTGCCCGCGTAGAGGCCGCATGCGCGTCTGGAAGTTCGGCTATTAAACTGGCTCATGACATTATAGCGAGTGGTCAGGCGGACATTGTTCTGGCGCTGGGCATTGAGAAGATGAACGAGTCCCCGACGCCCACCGTAGTGGAGTTTATAGGGAGGGCGGGTAACTACTTCTGGGAGTTCCAGAACTTCGGCCTGACCTTTCCCGGATACTATGCACTTTACGCGACTGCATACATGCACAAGTATGGAGCCACAGAGGAAGACCTATGCAGGGTCGCCGTCAAGAACCATTACTATGGCTCGTACAATCCCAAGGCCCAGTTCCCCAAAAAGATAACACTGGAGGAGTGCATGAAGTCCCGATACGTGGCTTGGCCTCTAAAGCTTCTAGACAGCTCCCCTATAACCGACGGAAGCGCCGCCGCCATACTTGCATCGGAGGACGTGGCCCGTAAGCTAACCGATACTCCTGTGTGGATAAGGGCCATAGGTCACGCCTCTGACACGAGCAACTTGAGCAAGAGGGACAACTTCCTAAGCTTAAGGGCGGCTGTTGAGGCTGCTCACATGGCATATAAGAAGGCGGGTGTGGACCCAAGTAACCCAGCGAAGTACTTCGACGTGGCCGAGGTTCACGACTGTTTCACCATCGCCGAGATACTCGCGTACGAAGACCTCGGGTTCGCCAAGAGGGGTGAGGGTGTTAACCTGATAAGAGAGGAGCAGACCTACGTCGGAGGACCTATTCAAGTTAACCTCAGCGGTGGTCTCAAGGCAAAGGGTCATCCGATTGCAGCCACGGGTGTGGGTATGGCTGTGGAGCTGACCAGGCAGCTTAGGCAGGAGGTTGAAAAAGAGAGGCAGGCCGTAATCGACAGGGGCTGGGCCCTGTCCCACAACATTGGTGGGACGGGCCATTATGCATACGTCAACATCTATAGTCTGGATAAGCCCCGGGGGTGAAGCGTGTTGAGCCAGAAGAGCCAGAAAGAGGCTATGGAGGAGGCCCTCAAGCAGTTCGAGCAATTCGTCGAGTCCATAAAACAGGCCACAGGCCTCCCAATTGTGCCTGACCAGAAGACCGGCGCTGCCCTTTGGGTTGACCAGAGGGAGCTGAGGCTAAAGTACACGATATCGGTGGAGAGGATAAAGCCCTTCTACGACGGGCTTATGGATGGGAAGCTGATGGCCACGAAGTGTAGTAAGTGTGGCACGGTATATTTCCCGCCACAATCATACTGCCCCACGTGCAGGAAAAGCGAGATGCAGTGGATAGAGCTAAGCAGAGAGGGGGAGCTACTGACCTTCACGGTTATAAACATAAAGCCAGCCAGCTTCGCGCATTATGATGACTATATTGTGGGCATAGCACGTCTTAAGGAGGGCATAAATGTGACGGCATGGGTAAGGGAAAAAGACCCTACGAAACTAAAGGTTGGTATGAAGGTGAGGATCGAGGTCGTTAAAAGGCAGCCCGAGGGTTACCTTACCTACGAGATAGTCCCTGTGAGCGAGTAGGTTTTTAGGGGAACATTTATCTCCAGAGCATGACCATTTTTCAACACGGCGCACAACCCCGGTTGGTGAGAGGTGGAGCTGGAATGGTTTTCCCCTTCAACTCCTCCCTCGACTTCAACATACAACTTTCCGAGGAGCACGAGCTTTTCAGGAAGACGATAAGGGAGTTCGTGGAAAAGGAGCTCGAGCCAATAGCCATGGAGATTGAAAAGAACAACCATATCCCAGATGAGCTTTTCGAGAAGGCGGCTCAGCTAGGCTTGTTTGGTGTGGGCATTCCCGAGGAGTATGGTGGTCAGGGAGCTGACCACATGAACACAGTTCTCATGATGGAGGAAATATCGCGGGTTAGCCCAGCCTTTGGTACAGCTGTTACTGTTCATGGGCTGTTTGTGGTCCCCGTGCTACTCTATGGAACGGAGGAGCAGAAGAGGAAATATGTGCCCCCAGTAGCCAGAGGAGAGAAACTGGCAGCCCATGCTAACACGGAGCCCTGGGCCGGGAGCGACATAGCGGGTATCAGGACCACCGCTAAGAAGGTCAATGGACACTGGGTCATAAACGGGAGAAAAATGTTCATAACCGGGGCCGATAGGGCAGAGTTCTTCGTCGTGAGCGCTAGGACTAGTCCTCCTCCCCAGGATAAGAGGTGGAAGGGCATCACCTTCTTCATAGTTGAGAGAGACACGCCGGGTTTCAAGGTGGGGCAGAAGATAAACGTCACTGGCCTAAGGGGAGAGCATCCCCATGAGATTATTCTCGAGGACGTGAAGGTTCCCGAGGAAAACGTCCTGGGACCCATAGGCGAGGGGTTCAAGGTCGCTGTTAACACCTACAACCACGGCAGGGTTAACATAGCTGCCCAGGCGGTTGGTATTGCTCAGGCGGTTTTCGAGAAGAGCCTCAACTATGCTATGCAGAGAGAGGCGTTTGGTAGGCCCATAATTGGCTTCGAAGCCGTCGCCTTCAAGTTGGCGGACATGCTCATAAAACTAGAGGCTGCGCGGCTGCTGGTGTACTGGGCCGCTACTTTGGCCAACCAGAAGCGCAGGGAGTACGTGATGGCGGCAAGCCTTGCAAAGACCTTCGCCACGGAAGTAGCTGAGGAGGCATCCGCTCATGCAATAAAGATACACGGAGGGTACGGTGTTGACGTGGAGACGGGTGTGGAGAGGTACCTCAGGGACACCCTGATAACAACCATATACGAGGGCACCAACGACATACAGCGGCTCAACATAATAAGAGAGCTATTGCGACAGGTGTTCGGGGCACCCATAAACATCACCTAAGCTAATCGAGGGCTTAGCAAGGGGGTGAAGGGACTTGCCTGGGGATATAAGGAAGATAGCAGTCATAGGAGCAGGCACCATGGGCCACGGGATTGCAGAGGTTGCCGCTATGTCGGGATTCCAGGTGGCCCTGACAGACATTTCTGACGACATACTTAGGAGTGCCCTTGAGAAGATAAGGTGGAGCCTACAGAAGCTTAGAGATAAGGGGGTTCTTAGGGAAAGCATTGAGGATGTAATGTCACGCATCACAACCACGACAAACCTAGAAGAGGCGTTGAAAGGAGCAGACTTCATGATAGAAGCAGTTCCCGAGAAACTGGACTTGAAGGCAAAAATATTCCAAACGGCAGACAGGGTAACCCCGGAGCACGCGATACTCGCAACAAACACCAGCAGCCTCCCCATTACAGAGATAGCTGCTTCGACCAGCAGGCCTGATAAGGTCGTTGGAATGCACTTCTTCAACCCACCTCCACTAATGCCGCTGGTGGAGGTCATAAGGGGGGAGAAGACCAGCGACCAGACCCTGGCAACCACCGTGGAGTTGGCCAAGAAGTTCGGCAAGCAGCCCGTGGTCGTAAACAAGGATGTCCCGGGCTTCATAGTAAACCGTATACTCGCACGCGTGATGAACGCGGCCTGCTGGATGGTTGTTAGCGGAAAGGCGCCAGACCACATAGCGGTCGACAGCGCGCTTAAGTACAAACTGGGCCTTCCCATGGGGGCCTTCGAACTCGCCGATTATAGTGGGATAGACGTCTTCTACTACGTTTTCAAAGCAATGAGTGAGCGTGGGTTCAAGAGTAACCCTTGCCCATTGTTTGAGGAGAAGTTTAAGAAAAACGAGCTTGGCATGAAGACTGGCAAGGGCTTCTACGAGTACCCCAAGCCAGGCGTCTACGCTAGGCCCAATATACCCAAGGAGAAGGGAGAAAACATAGACCCCCTAAACGTCATAGCCCCAGCTGTAAACGAGGCCGCCTACCTCCTAAGAGAGAACATAGCTACAAGAGACGACATTGACAAGGCGGTGAAACTGGGCCTAGGATACCCCAAGGGTGTATTCGAGTACGCTGACGACCTGGGAATAGACACGATTGTTCAAACACTAGAGGAAATGTACAAGGAAACCGGATGGGAGGAGTACAACCCCGATCCCCTTCTCAAGAGGATGGTCGAGGAAGGGAAACTGGGGAGGAAGACTGGCAAGGGCTTCTACGAGTACCGTGAAGTAAAGACTATTGAAAAGGACACGCTCCTAATAAAGCTCGAACCCCCTCTGGCGTGGATTGTGCTCAACAGGCCCAACAAGCTAAACGCGCTATCGCCGAAGCTTCTCCAAGAGCTCTCCCAAACCCTGGACGAGCTAGAGGAAAACGAGGACATAAGAGTACTCATAATAACGGGTAGTGGCAAGGCCTTCAGTGCTGGCGCGGATGTGAACCAGTTCGTCGGCCTCACTCCCTTCAAGGCAGCTATACTCTCAAGGAGATTCCAGGAGCTCCTGTTTAAGATAGAGTATTACACTAAGCCAGTAATAATGGCCATTAACGGCTTCTGCCTCGGCGGCGGAATGGAGCTAGCGATGGCAGGAGACTTCAGGATAGCCTCGGAGACGGCAATGCTCGGGCAGCCTGAGATAAACCTGGGCATAATACCAGGTGCTGGGGGAACAATGAGGCTACCCAGACTAGCGGGTCCCAGTAGAGCGAAGGAACTCATCTACACAGGGGACATGGTCCCAGCCAGCGAAGCGCTGAAAATGGGCGTCGTTGACAAGGTGGTGCCCCCTGAGAAGCTCGAGTCGGAGGCACGTACACTGGGGCTAAAGCTGGCCGAGAAACCCCCACTCGCCCTGCTGGCGGCAAAGTACTCCATACAGGTGGGTAGGGAGACAAGCATTTGGAGCGGCATGTTCCTAGAGAGCAGCTATTTCGGGCTGCTATTCAGCACAGATGATGTGGTCGAGGGGATAACAGCTTTCATGGAAAAAAGGAAGCCAAAGTTCAAGGGCCGCTAGTCCCCATTTTTAGAATGACTCCTCAACCCTCTTTTTCCTCCAGTCCCTGAGCCAGGATCTCGGCCACATCCTTGACCTCAAAACCGAGGTCACCAGCCTCGCTCCTGAACATGGCATTGCAGAAGGGGCAGGCAACGGCGACAATCTTGGCACCCGTGCTGGCAGCTTCTTCGGCCCTTATTCTGCTTATCCGCTTGCCTTTCTTGAGCTCGAAGAACCCATGGGCTCCTCCCGCCCCGCAGCAGAAACTCCTTTCCCTGTTTCGGGGCATCTCCTTGAGCCGAAGGCCCTTAACGTTGCGCAGCAGGTTCCTTGGCTCATCGAAATGCCCGTTCCACCTGCCCAGGTAGCAGGGGTCGTGGTAGGTCACATCCTTGTACGCGTTAGCGACTGGTGTTGGTAGCCTGCCCTCCTTTACCAGCTGGTCTAGGAGAAGGGTGTGGTGGACTACTTCCAGATGGTAGCCGTAGAGTGGGTACTCGTGCTTGAAAACATTGTAACCATGGGGGCAGTTAACGAGAAGTTTCCTAAACTTGTACCTCTTAAGGGTCTCATAGTTGGTCTTTGCAACCTCGGCGAACATGAGCTCATCCCCTGCCCTCCTTACCGGTTCCCCACAACATTGCTCCTCAGCGAGGACTGCGACCCTTAGACCCGCGGATTTCAGTAGTTTTAGAAGGCTCTCGCCCACCCCCCTAAGGTTGGGATCGTAGGACACGTTGCACCCGGTCCAGTAGAGGATGTCGTACTCCTCTCCCTCCTTCGCCACCTCCGCCAGTCCCCTCTCCTCGAGGCTCCTTATCCACTCCTCACGGTCTACAGGGTTCATGCCATACGCGTTACCCGTCCTCATAATGTTATAGGACAGCTGGAGGAGGCCCTCGGGCACATTCTCCCCCTTGGCGTAAAGACCCCTCCTGGCGTCAAGGATAGTCTCCACATGGTGTATGTCTACGGGGCACTCATATACACATGCGCCGCACATCACACAGGACCAGAAGACGTCGGGCTCCATTATCGCTTCTATCCCCTTGTCCCAGTCCCCCTTGTCCATGGCCTGCCTCATGTCGAGGATCATCCTCATTGGGGATAGTGGCTTTCCGCTTATGTTCGCAGGGCACGCGTTGTGGCAGCGGGCACATTTCGTACACGCGTCGTAGTCCATCCTCTGCTTCCAAGTTGTGTGGGAGAGCTTGACTATACCCAGCTCCCCTGTCTCCACAGCCTTCTCCAGATTGTCCACCGGCTTGAACGCGGAGGGATGTTCCAGCCTAGAGTAGAAAATGTTCAGGATGCCGCCGACAACTATGTGGGATAGTTTGGTGAACGGCAGGAGGGCAATCCCGGCCATTGCGATACCCAGGTGGAAAAGCCACAGCCCCCTGTAGAGCTGACGTAGGTCATCCCCATCCATTCCCTGGAAGAGCCCCGACAAATACATGCCTATGGGGTCCCAGTAGCCTATCCACTCCCTCCTATAGACAAGCGTGTTAATAGCATCCAGAATAAAACCTGTAACCAGAATCACTCCGAGAAGCAGCAGCACAGCGTAGTCCTCACGGGACTGTGGAAGACCCGTGGTCAGGCCCCTCGCCCTTCTATAAAAAGCCAACACTATGCCAGCAAGAGCCATAAGGCCTCCAGAGACTGCCATAAGCTTAAAGGCCCTATAAACACCGTCCACGAGAAACCTCCTGTCAAAGAATCTTAGCGTAATGTCGAACTCGATAGCCCTTAGAACCGTAGCTATGAAAAGAAGGAGCATCCCATAGAAGATCAGAGCATGCATGACTCCCTCGAACATCTTCTGGAGAACCTTCGCCTGAAGCAGCGAGTGAGACATGAGCCTCCCTAGGCGCTCTCTAATCCTGTCGGGCTTGGGCAGGTAGAAGGCCTTGCCAAACCACCTTCTTGAATACCTTGAGAACCCATACAGAAGAACAAAGGCGACGGCAAGGGTGAAAACGTAAACAAGAGGCTCGAGGTCCTCGACGTAGAGGAAGTGTTCAATGCCCACAAGGCTGATGGACAAGCCTAACCCCTCCCTAGAGCCAGCGGGCTCTGACAGGCTAGAATATCAGTGTCGAAGATATAAATCGTCAGCGACAATAAACAAAACCCAACATCCCCTAAGGGGCGTCAATCTTGTTCATACTCCAGGTCTACAAGCTTCTCGATGACAAGAGATTCCAAGAGAGTATAACGAGGGCCTCTAACAACGCCCGCCATGGGGTCTCAAAGGCGCTCAAGGAGAACCCTTGGCTGGAGGAGCTGGCTGCGAGGATAAAGGAGGTAGGGGACCAGGTAATCAGCAACCTGGAGCACTATATAGACAAGACCATAACCAGTCTCCAAAGAGCTGGTGCGGGGGCACACCTGGCCAGAGATTCGAGAGAGGCGCTCAGGATATTCGACGACCTTACGCCGGATGTGGACCTTGTTGTCATGTCTAAGAGCATGGCGGCGGAGGAGATAGGGTTGAGGGAACACCTTGAGAAACGAGGGGTGGAGGTCTGGGAGACCGATTTGGGGCAGTTCCTAGTACAGCTTGAGAATGGGAAGCCCATGCACACCATAGCTCCAGCAATACACATAACCCGCGCCAAGGCCAGGCGGTTATTAAGCAGGCTGGGAAGGGATCCGGGCAGTGAGGAGCCGGAGAAACTAGCCCATGCTGCCAGGGAGTTTCTCAGGGGAAAAATACTATCCGCTAAAACGGGGGTCACCGGCGGCAATGCGATAGCTGCTGATACCGGGAGCCTCGTGTTGGTTGAGAATGAGGGAAACATTAGGCTGGTATCAGGTGTTGTCGAGCATCATATTGCAATAGTTCCGGTCGACAAGATACTACCCGACCTAAGGACGGCGCTGGACATGGTGCTCGTCCAGTCCGCCTACGCGGGTATATTCCCCCCAACCTACATAAACGTGATAACCGGGCCCAGCAGCACCGCCGACATAGAGCACAAGAGGGTTCTTGGCGCCCAGGGGCCTCGCAGGCTGGACGTAATATTGCTCGACAACGGGCGCCTAAGGGCCAGCAAGCACCCCGTTCTCAAAGCCCAGCTAAGGTGCGTGAGGTGCGGACGCTGCCAGTTCGAATGCCCCGTTTGGGAAAAACTCGCTAATCACTGGGGCGGCCCCGTTTACGGGGGGCCCATGGGGCTCAACTGGACTTCAATCGTGCATGATCCCGACCTCGCTAGCGAGCTTTCCTTCTACTGCCTCCTCTGCGGCCGCTGTAGCCAGGTCTGTCCCGTGTCCATTCCTCTGGATGACATAATAAGATGGCACCGTACACGGGTTTGGAAAGAGGGGCACTCTGGGGAAAACTAACAATATTAACATTCCAAAGCCAATATACTAGACCCGGTGTCGGGCTTGAAACTGCATGAGTACCAAGCTAAGCAGTTCTTCGCCAAACACGGGATACCTATACCCAGAGGGAAGCTGGCCACAACCCCTGAGGAAGTAGAGCAAGCCGCCCGCGAGCTTGGTGGCAGAGTGGTCCTGAAGTCACAGATACTCGTAGGAGGCCGTGGCAAGGCGGGTGCGATAAGGCTGGCAAACTCTCCCGAGGAGGCCCGCAGGGTGGCTGAGGAGCTGTTCGGCCGGGTCTTTAAAGGCCATGTTGTTAAGAAGATCTACGTGGAGGAACAGCTTGACATAGCCCGTGAGATGTACGTGGGCTATGTGCTTGACCGTGCTAAGAAGGGCTTCACGCTCATTGTGAGCAGTGTTGGGGGGATGGAGATAGAAGAGATAGCGGCGAGACACCCTGACAAGATTTCCAAGACAACCATAGATCCCGTCTATGGGCTATGGGACTTCCAAGTGAGAAACGCCCTTTACAAGGCGAGCATGCCCAATGAGTACTTCAAAGAGGTTTTCAGAATAGCAAAGAAACTGTATGAAATACTAACCACCTATGAGGCAGAGTTGACTGAGATAAACCCCCTGGTCGTGACAGGAGAGGGGAAAATAGTTGCGGCGGACGCCCGTCTTAACATAGACGACAACGCCCTCTTCCGCCACAAGGACCTGGAACAGCTCAGGGACTACACCGAGGAGGACCAGCTCGAGAGAATAGCAGTCGAGAGAGGACTGAACTATGTCAAGCTGGACGGAAACATAGGAGTGATAGCAAATGGCGCGGGCATGTCCATGGCCACCATGGACCTCATCTACATAATGGGAGGTAAGCCGGCCAACTTCCTCGACGTGGGAGGCGGCGCGAGTAGCGAGGTAGTGAAAAAAGCCATAGAGACAATACTGATGGACAAGAACGTCAAAGTGATATTCATCAACATATTCGGGGGAATAACCCGGTGCGACGAGGTGGCAAGGGGCATAGTCAAGGCCCTCTCCGAGATGGAGATTGGGGTACCAATAGTCATTAGGCTCGCGGGCACCAACGAGGAGGAGGGCCGTAAGATACTTGAGGACTTCATACGTGAGACGGGCATAAAGTTGCACATAGCCAAGACAATGGAGGAGGGAGCGCGGATTGCTGTTGAACTAGCCCGTAAAATAGAGGAGGGAGGTGAGGCCTGATGGCGATAATAGTAGATCGTAACACCAAGGTTATTGTACAGGGCATAACTGGTAGCCAGGGGCGCTTCCATACTGAAAGGATGCTGAAGTACGGCACCCGTATAGTAGCTGGTGTAACCCCGGGCAAGGAGGGTCAGAGTGTGCATGGTGTCCCGGTTTACAATACTGTGGAAAAGGCAGTAAAGCAGACAGGTGCCGACGCTAGCATAATATTCGTGCCCGCCCCCTTCGCAGCGGATGCCTTCATGGAAGCCGTTGAAGCAGGGCTAAAAACCGTGGTAGTGATAACAGAGGGCATACCCGTGCATGACGAGCTGAAGATGTACCACAAGGCAAAGAAGGAGGGAGTAACACTAATCGGTCCAAACACTCCCGGTATTCTCAGCGTTGGTGAGACACACCTAGGAATAATGCCCACGCACGTTTTCAAGCCAGGACCGGTGGGCATAGTGTCGAGAAGCGGGACCCTCACATACCAGGTAGGTGCCTACCTAACCAGCTTGGACGTCGGCCAGTCAACAGTCCTCGGCATCGGAGGCGACAGGATAGTTGGCCTGACTTTTGTGGAAGTGCTCGAGAAATTCGAGAAGGACACCCAGACAAAGCTAGTCATTCTAATAGGCGAAATCGGAGGCACGGCTGAAGAAGAGGCAGCAGAGTACATAAAGAGCAAAATGACCAAACCCGTTGTGGGCTACATTGCTGGAATAACTGCTCCCCCCGGGAAGAGGATGGGTCACGCGGGGGCCATAATAGAGGGGGGGAAAGGGACGGCTGAGTCGAAGATAAAAGCCCTGGAGAGCGCAGGGGCCAAGGTCGGTAAGACTCCTCTCGAGGTAGCGCAAATAGCAAAGCAAATACTAGAAGGGGACCAATAAAACCCCTCCAGGATAGAAGTCCCCCTAGTTTTTAGGGAGTAGGTTACCCACATATTTCTCAGGATTGTAGTATTGTAATTTGTAAGAGTTTCCCAACAATCCAAGGCCAGTCAATTAGCATTGCAGGTACGCGCGGAATAGCCGCCAGTATGGGTCGTTTTTCATGCCTTGAACGGATTACCTTTCCAGAGGCGTTTCCTAAATGCCTCCAGGGGCTCTGGCTCCCTTCCCATGTATTCAGCCGCAGTCACTAGCCTAACGCCCAACCTCTCAGCCTCCTCTACATGCTGACGTATCCTCTCCCGGTACTTAGGGTCCCTCACCAGATGGTGGTCTGCGATTAACGTTTCGGGTTTCAGGGTCCTTATTATCTCGAGCATGCCTTCAAGCCCCTGCTTAACTGCCTGTACCGGGACCTTGTAACCCGCGAAGTAAGTGGGCGGGCCCCCAAGGATAACGAGCTTTGGCCGGGGTGTCCGCCATCTCCTGAGAACCTCCAATGCAGCAGCATCTGCTGGCCCCTGTACGTCGCTTGTAAAGATAAGCGTCTCGTCACCGCATTGGAGTCTCACCATGAGGACCTTGCCTACCCTAGTGCCAGGCTCTCCGTGCCACACGGGTGGGGAAAACTGTATCCTGAGGTCTCCCAGCTCTATAGTCTCGCCGTCAGCGTATATAACGCGGGCAGTCTCAGCGACTCCTGATTTCTCCAGGAAGAACCGGGCTCTGGACCTTTGGCTGGAGTTGATGTCCTTCAAGGGGTGTTTGACCAGGAGGATTTTCCCCTCATAGGACCCGGGGTGGTCCCTCATATAATGGTCATAGTGATAGTGGGTGATGGTAACCACCTCGGAGGACTCCAACGCCCTCAGTGCCTCTCCCCGTAATTCCCTAAGCCTATCCGTCTCAAGAGGGTGGGGTGGTAAGCCAAAGCGTGTGGGTGCGAGGGAAGCGCCGAGGTCGAGACCCACCTTTACGCTACACATTTCCACCTGAGTTGCGAGACTCCTTACCCCCATACTATCCGCTGCGATTATCCTGACACGCAACCCTGGCGCCACCTACCTGGTTGAAAATAGAGGCGGGACGGCGCAAAAACCTAACCATTCTCTCCCTGCTTAATAGTCCTAGACATTATGTATCGGCCCTGTAGGTACTGGACCTCTGCGAGCAGGAGGGACTGGTCCAAGAGGTTATGAGCCAAGGCCCTGAGGCCAGTAACGAGCAGGCTCAGCCTATCCCTCAGCCCACTGGGCCTGTAGCCATTAACCCTAATAACACCCCATATGTCGCCCAATAGGCATAGAGCGAGGAAGACAAGCCTTAGCGCAGCCAGGTATGTTAGCCCGACCCCAGGTGACGCTTTGGATAGTAGCCTAACAATGGCTACTGTGTCTATCATACTATACGCGACGAGACCCCCAAACGTGAGAGCCGCCAATCTCACCACTCCCAGTAACAGGTGCTCGGGGGAGAACGTGCCTACGAGTAGCTGGAAAAAAGACGCGGTGGCTACGAATACACCTGCAAACACTAGTAAAAACCTAGCCGCGGCCAACAGCATAGCAAGCGAGCCCACGGCAAGACGGGCAACGAGGACTATTAAGAGCATGGTGATGAGGAAGGGGCTTAACGTGAACGCAGAGATCCCTATGAATAGCATTAGGAATAAGGGTAGTAGGGCACCCCTAATCATTCCTCTATTCTCGGAGGAGTTTGCTTGCATCGCGTTACAGAGAGAGGTCAACTAGGCCCCCTCCATGATTAATGGCATAAACTTTGTCGAAGAACCCCTCCGTCTCCCAGGGTCTCAGCATGGCAGCTAGAACGATGCCCCCAGCATCCCTGAACCTCTTGAGCGAGTCCAATACCAGCTTTCTCAGCTCATTGTCCAACCCCCTCAGAGGCTCGTCCACAACGAGTATATTGGGGCCTTCCATAAGGTGCTTCGCGTATAGAAGTATCCTTGCTTCGCCAGTACTTAGGGTGTAAGGATCCCTGAGCCTATCCCCCCAGAGCCCAATTTCCTCCAACACCTTCCCAACGTCATGGCCGGCCCTGCCCGCGGGGTATTTGAGCTCCTCTAGTATGGTATTCTTGAAGAAAACGTGGGAGTGGGGGGAGGGTATTATTCTTAAATCACCCTTACTATACACATGGCCTCTACTGCATTTCATAACGCCGCTCGCAAGCTTGAGCAGGGTGGTCTTACCGCTTCCGTTGGAACCGGTTATCGCTACAGCGTCCCCAGGCCCCAGTTTTAGTGATAGTTCTTTAAACAAAGGCCTTCCCGGATAGGCGAAACTACAGTCTTCGAGCACAAGGCTGGCCTCACCCACAGGTTCCCGCGGCGAGGGAAGCTTCTTTGCTATGGTTTTGCTGATTTTTGGGAGGCTTAGCATAAGCCTTCCCGAAGCGGTCTCCCCCCTGATGTCGTGCATGGTGGCAACAATGGTGACTTTCCTATTCCTTGAATGAGCCTCAATCAGGGAGGTTATCCTGTCCATGTTCTTGTCATCTAGGTTGGACCGGGGCTCGTCCATCATTAAAAGCCTACTCTTCTTGGCACTGAGCGCTAGGAGTGTTATTACCAGATACTTCTCTCCGTCTGAAAGAACGTCTACAGGCTTACCCAGATGAGGCCTAAGGGCCTCCCACACCTCCTCGGCTGCCTGGTTCAGCGCGAGCTCGTCACGTACCCAGTTTGTCAGGAATCTTAATGTGGGCGGGTTGGGCACGAGGTCTAACATGCCCTCCAAAGCCGCCTGTTGGGGGGTCCTACCCCATATTCTTATCAGAGCATCCGCATTATACCCCTTGTATACGTTGGGTATCAGACCAGAGAGTGTCTTCAGGAGGGTTGTCTTACCACTGCCAGTATCGCCTGCAATCCAGTAAAGTCCAGGCTCACCTATCTCAATATCAATGTCTCTTATGATGACTTGTCCTCTCGGGGAGACTATTTTAGAGATCTCTGCGTATAGAGCTTGACCGCCCGTCTCCGAATCCCCTCTCAACAAGCTGTCTGTAAAGTCCGGATGCAATTAGAACTGCCAGAGGATGGTCTATCAGAAGGTCCTCGGGGAGGAATATGAGGACACTAGCCGCGAAGGCGAGGAGCCATCCATCCGCGTCTATTCCCAGGTATCCCAAGGATGACAGCGACCACTCATACAGTGGGGAACCGGGGATGGCATAATATGCGAAAACAGCGAATCCCAGCAAATAAGTGGGTAGCATGCCCAGGGCTGAAAGGATAACCAGTGCCGCCTTATCGGCTGCGCTAAGCCTGGTTAGGTCCTTCCCACTCTTTCTCAGGAAAGCGCGCGTAAGTATTGATACTATGGGTGCGCTGACTAGGAAGCCCCATAGATAACCCGCAGTGTACCCGAACAACACGGGCAACCCGCCTCTAAATCCCGATGCAAGTGGAAGGCCGAGGCCGATGAGCATTATGTATATCAGCATAGAGTAGAAGGCGCCTCTCGGGGATAGTAGGAGCCCTGTCAGGACAACTGCTGTGTTTTGGAGAGTGTAGGGTATTGGTCCAATCATTATCCGGAGTTGGGCCGTGATAGCCGTTAGGACGGCCATTAGTGGTATCAGGGCTTTCTCGGCGTGGCTGTTCATCCCAGGCTGTCCCTGCTGGTGTTTGTCTTTACATTTCCTGTGAATGGAGGTAATCTTGTTTGTGAGGATATTGTGTGGTGTAATAGATGTAATAGAAAAACTATATAAAAACCAGTAAATAATATACATTAAAGTGCTTGAGCGTATCAGAGTGAGTGCAATGGAGGGGAATACTGGGAAGGCAGCACACAAGACCCTGTCACAGACACTCGCGCTAATCCTTCTAACCCTGATAATAGTAACCTCTATAGTAGTTATACACTCGACCATTGCGAACTTCGGGATAGCACTGGGGGAGGACAGCGGGACCTCTCTCCTAGGTGGCGCCCTAATAGAAGAGGTAGTCCCGCTGGTTGATGAAAAAAGGCCCAACTACTGCTACGCCATAGGAATAGTGGTTAGGAATCCTACCAGAGAGCCCATAAGCTCTGACCTCAACCCAGTATTCATTAAGACAGATAAGCGCACGATATTAGGCGAGCGCGTCTTTTCATGGAAACGGGAGACGATAGAGCCCGGAAGCTCGTTTACAGCAATATACTATCCCAGCATGCGCATAAACCCCGATCATGTAGAGATAAGACTATCCCCAGGCACAGCCTCGTCTGGCATAATAAGAAAACACATGCCCTGCACACTTGGAAGAGGAGGCACAGTAACACTATCCAAGGAGAGCGAGGAGACCAAGACCCTAAGACTCGGCAACGTCTCCATAACCCTATGGCTCAGCAATACAGGTTCCAACAGCATCATGGTCTGGTTCAATATAACCGTGAACACCACCCTACCCCCGGGAAGTATAAGAGGAGAGGTCATGCTCCGCGAGACTCCAGGACACCCACTGGGACCAGTTTTCCACAACCCAACGGAATATGTCCCTGGAGAGGTCTATATGGGCTACTTAGGCCCCGTAAGCCTAGGGGGTTACGAGAAAGTGACGGTTCTCTGGAGCCTTCTACGCTAGAGCCGTCCTTGGTACCATATCTTAGGTTTAAGTTAAGAGAAAAAATAAAAATATTACTTCATAGAAACAAGTATAATAAATACATATTATTGTATTCACAATGGTGCTAGCATGATAAATAGAAACACTGGCTCGAAGGCCAAAAGCACCAGCCAGTCCCTGACAATGATAATCCTGCTTGTTCTCATAATAGCAGCCTCGGTGGGAATATACCACGCTGTTAACAGCATGGGCAGAGAAAGGGCTACAGCAAGTGCCGGGCCGATACTGGGCAAGATGTTCGTAGAAGAAGTGATCCCAGTCCAAGACGAAGAGCGTCCAGACACCTGCGTTCTACTTGGAATAACTGTTAGGAACAATGGAAAAGACCCTCTCCCCCTTCACGACATAAGGCTATACATATACATAGACGAAACCCTGGCCCAAGTCATGGATCCCGTGATCACCTACAATGATATACTGATGCCGGGGGAAACACAGGAGCTTGTCTTCTCTACGTCGAGGAGCATTGGCTCGGGTAAGATTGTTCTTAAAATATCGGGGAGGTACTCGATAAGCGACTTATTCAAGTACGAGCTGCCCTGCACCCTTGCCCCGACGGTTCACTCTGTTCTTACTATTGCAAACACGCGTCATAATCCCAAGGTTATAGAGCTAGGAGGTGTCATGCTCGAGATTTGGGTGGAGTACATGGGAGAGGAGGAGGGCTATGCTATACATGCCCGTCCCTCGTACCAAAGCCAAGGTCTTGGAGATGAGGCTGAGCTGTGGCTAGGGATTATGAACGTTAACGGAAAACATGCTCGCCCTTACCTAGGTTCCAAACAATTAGAACTGAGGTTGCCTGATGGAGTATGCGATGACATGGAGAAGGCGCGCAACGACGATGATGAGGAAGATGAGAGGCACTATCACGGCAAAGACTATTGGCATTTAAGGGAACACGAGGAGGAAGGTCGTGAAGGCCACCAATGTTATGAGAGAGACTATGTTGTTTGGAGGGGGATCGAGGAGAGATCGTTCCCGTTTATAGTAATTGTGAGTCGGGTAGGTTAGTTACTTCTCCGGGATATGGACGATAGTGGGTCTCCCACCATTCGTCTCCCTTTTAAGCTTGGGATAGTACCGGACAACCACTACTGCTAGGAGAACCGCGCTTGCCGCGAAGGGGGAGCCCAATCCTATGTGAGAGAACATCCATCCCCCCAGTCCGGAGGAGGGGCTACCCACTATTGTTCGGTAGAAGTTGGACTTTGCGAACAGGCGCCCCCTTTCCCTTGGGGAGGGGGATATACGTGAGAGTAGTGTGTTGTATGCGGGTATCCAGGACGATATTGCTATTCCCAACAAAACCATGGCGACTGGCAGGAGGTTTTCTGGCAGCCCCACGAACATAAGCGTACCTATAGTAATGCCAGCTACCTCGCTTAGCATAAGGGGCTTGAGCGCCCCCACCCTGTCGGCGGCTATGCCTACTCCATACTGGGTGAGGACACCCACGACATCGACCAGAGTCATCAGCAAACCCACCTCGGCAGGCTCGAGGCCGTAGGCGACCTTGAGATATGGCGTTAGGAGGGGGAACCAGAGCGACCACGCAATCCTATCCATGACCATAAACTCTATGACTGTCTTCTCACGGGGTTGCACCTTAACAGTCTCAATCAGCCGTGCCCGGAGCTCGCCTGGATGGGGGAGCCTCCTGCCGGGCAGGGTTTCCCTGAACGCGATTGCCGCGAACACGAGGCTGGCGAGGGCTAGAACCAGTATTAGGGAGAACAGCCGGGCATAGCCCATTTTCTCGGCGACAAGACCTGCAGGGTATGGTGAGAGGACTCTAGATAAGCTGAAGAATGTGGCAATGAGGCCGAAGGCCGCCCCAAGCCTCTCTGGGGGGACACTGTCGGCGATTAGGGAACTCCGCGCGGGGTTACCTGTGACGAAGGCCGTGTAGAAGAAAAACAGTGCCAGTACAGCTAGGGGTAGGCTAAGGGGAGCTAGTGCTATGAGGGATGCCACGGTTATCATGAGGCTCGTCATCAGGATTACGGGTTTCCGCCCAACAGTGTCTATGAGCGCACCTGCAAGGGGGAGTGCGATGGCCGATGCCAGTAGGCCTACGCCAGTTAGTCCTCCAATAATGTTTAGCTCCAGCCCCCTCTCTGCTAGGTAGTAGGGATAGTATATCCTAAACGTGTTCATGGAGAAGGAGAACATGAGCACATAAACCAGCATGGCCTTCAGGTTCCTGTGCAACAGGCACCCCTTCTGCAGTAGGGTTGTGTAACGGGCTTGTTTTTCTATCACGTTTCGAGGGTAATAATGGATAACAATTCCAATATGGGCCCATGAACGTGGGCTGGCGCCCAGAAGCTCAGGGCTACTCGTACCTGAGGGCCCTAACAGGGTCCATCCGGGCCGCCCTCCAAGCGGGGTATAGACTGGAGAGCATGCTCACGAGAACAGCGACGCCGAGCGCCAGAAGTATGATTTGGGGGTCTAGGACCGGCGTGTACCCGATGGGAGCGGGTGCCTCGAAGGCCGATGCCCTCTCGGCGGCCCTGCGGGCTATTATCTTTGGGATGGCTAGGGAGCCAGCAACACCCATCCCCACGCCAACGAGGCCCCCCATTAAGCCTATGAGGGTCCCCTCCACAAGTATCATGAGGAGGACGTGCCTGTTCTTGTAGCCCAGGGCCTTATAGGTTCCAATCTCGCGTGTCCTCTCAAGCACGGTTATTAGCATTGTGTTGAGTATGCCCAGGCTGGCCACGACGAGGCTGATGCCCGCTATACCTGCCATGAGGAAGCTGAGCTGTCGGACCACGGTCTGGAAGGCCTCGCCTATCTGCTGGGCGGAGACAGGCATAGCGTTCTCCCCAAACATGTTAGAAATACTCTCGACGACAGAGTCCACCTGGTCCACGCTAACCGCTTTTACTATAATCCTGTTGTAAGTAGCGCTACCCAGGATGTCCTGGGCGCTCCTCAGGGGTATGAATATTATGTCATCGGGCCTGAGGAACGCGAGGGCACCGTACCTGTCCATGACGCCCGAGACCGTGAGCCTCACGAGCCTAACGTCGCCGCCTGAGCCAACCTCCATGAAAATAGGCTGCCCCGCGTAGACCTTCTGACGCTCCCTTAGGTGATCATAGCCTATATTGTACCCGACTAGAGCCAGGGGGGCCTTTGTGTCGGGGAATAGTGTGCCGTCCAGCAGCTTAATGTCTGAGAGGAACATCTCAAGACCCTTGGGCGTCACTCCCAGGACTATCTGCTGCTGGAGCTTCTCTCCCCCCACATAGACGTTTGTTATAAGCGTAATCATGGGCTCAGCGTCCCTGACCCCAGGTATTCTCTTGACGGCCTCGATATCACTGGGGGTGAGCCTGCTGCTGAAGACGAATATTGTCTCGGGACCCATCTTCTCCAGGGTCTCCTGTATGCTCTGACTTATACCCGCGGTCTGGGCCACTAGGGCAAGAATAGTCGCCACACCAACGGCGACGCTGAACAGCGTCAACACTACCCGGGTCTTCCTGGCAGTAAGCGACTTGAGTGAGACAAGTATAAAATCGCTAATCATGGCCCCGGCTCCTCACGAGCTTGGCGACTACAAGTGCAACAATGACAACGCCGAGTACAGCTACCAAGTAAACCACCTCAAGCCCAAAGGGGCCGGCTGCGCTCCTTTGACTAGCCAACTCCCCGCTTTCTACTGTGCCCTGGGCGCTAGAAGGCTGGATGCTGACGGGCACCTCTAGGGTTTCATGATACGGGTTGCCAAGATTGTCCTCATAGGTTATCAGTAGGGAAATGGCCCTGTCTCCAGCAGAACCCACAAGTGGAACGAGGCTAAGCGTGAGTGTACTGCTGGTGCCCGGGCCTATCCTGCCAACGAAGACCCTGGGCGAAGAGAGGGCCTCGATGCCCTGTGGGAGCCTGGCTTCCAAGAAGACCTTCTCAGCCGCACCCTTGCCGAGGTTGCTTAGGGTTATCGAGAGGCTGAAGGGCTGCCCCTCAACCACATCTTCGGGTATGATGCTCATTTCAGTAGCCTCCAGTAGGGGTGTCTTTTTGACTAGTAGGCCCAGAGTGCTTGTTACTGTGAAGGGCATTCCTCCCTGGTAAAGCTTCAGGGTCAGGGTAAGGGCAACATTATCCCCAATCGTGGGAGGCACGTAAACTGTTGTGTTCAACGCAATAGTTTCTCCCGCAGGTATCCTCCCTAAGGAGTAATGTGATGTGCCAACGACAATCGAGGACGTACCCAGGGGCGTCAACGTGGCCTCAACCGACTCCCAGTCACTCTCACCCGAATTGCCGATTTTTATCAGGACAGGCGTGGGCCTCCCAGCCTCCACCGTCGTTGGCTCCAGGCTCACCTGAAGCTGGGGTGTGGTTATGGGCCTGACCCTGAAATAGGCCTCCATCAAACTGTTTCCAGGGCCTCCCTTAGGGTCCCAGTAGGAGACGCTGAGGGTTATGGATGCCCGGGTCTCAGCCTGTACTGGGAGAACAAGCACGTCAAGCACGATCTCTTGAGACTCCCCAGGCCCCATCCTCCCTATAACGATGGGAGAGGCCTCGGTGTTCACTACTATGGGGGAGGCAGCCACGGTCCTGACGTCAACAACTACATTCTCTATTGCGTGGTCTAGCTTGTTGACAACCCTGAAGACCACCCTGTAGTCCCCCGGTCCAAGCTCGGCGCTTTCGGGGTGGAGTAGCCTTATCTCAATGGCGCTTGATGTCGGCTTCGGTAGAACCTTGACTCCCAACGTCTGAGAAGCTGAACGTTGCCTCCCAAGCTTGTCCTCGTAGAGCATCTGTAGCTGGAGAGTGAGTGGCCCCGGGGAGGAGGGAGTCACGGTTAGGCTAAATTCCTTGCTACCACCAGGTGGAAGTGTGCCTACGTAGAGCGTAGGCGGAGCTACGGTGGCACCGGGGCTTTGTATACTGAGGGTGAGGTTGTAGGCGGTCTCCCTGCCACGGTTCTCAACGACTATGGAGACGTTATTCTCCTTGCCCTCGACAAGAGTTGTCTCATAGAGCCTAGCAGATGGCATAGGAGTTGGGGGGCTCACTATGGGGATGCCCAGGGGGAGGACATTCTCGTTCCTCATCCCATCCTTATAGTAGGTCAGGGTTACGGTTATGGTCTCGACACCGCTCGCCTGGGGAACGGCGTACGCTTGGTATGTTCTCTCGGCCTTCTCACCGGGCTCGAGTTTTGGTATGAACCACTCCTGGTTTACTCCCACTAGCCTTATCGTGGGGGGCAGGCTGAGGGTTATGGTTATGTTCTCCAGGGTGGATTGACCGGTGTTTACAACACTCGCCTTAACCGGGACCACGTGGCCTGCCCTCAAGCTGGGTGGAGCGAGGGTGACAGACAAGTCACCGCTGCTCCTAACCTGTATTGGTAACGCGAAGACCTGTTCCTCCACCTTGGGCTTCCCCGTCAAAGCTTCCTCGTATGAAAGTGAAGCCCTTAGCTGTAGGGTACCTGAGACGCCCGGGGGGATGTATATATTGTAAGGCAGGCTCACCTGCTCCCCCGGGCCCAGCCTCCCTAGCGTTCTCGACGCCGGTCCGAGGACCTGTACGGGCGGCTGGGCGCTGAGTACAACCCTAGCGTTCTCAACCGTTACATTCCCACCATTGGAGACCGTGACCTTGACCCTCGCGACGCTCCCCGAAACCGGTGTGTCCTCCACTTGTATATCCAGGTCGACCTGGGATTGAATGGGCTTACCGATGGGGATATCAATGGACGTGGCGTGTGAAAGACTAACCAAGCCCACCTTATAAGCGACGCTTATCCCAATCCTGCCCAGGTCGGGTGCGGTGCTCGACACCCTGAGGGGCAACTCTACACTGATAGACTCCCCTGGTCCAATACTCCCAATGTCAACAAAGCTGCTAGTATTCGTGAGAGCCAGGAAGCCCGGCAGGCTCAGGCTGACTGCAACGTCGCGAGCTGGGTACGGTAGCCGATTCTCCAGGATGATGTGGAGAACCCCCTGCTCCCCCGCTCTAAGCTCTCCCGCCCAGGCTGTTATCCTGACACCGTCAATAGGAGGCGGCTCGAGAGGTAGTGTTAGGAGCTCCGTTTCCTCCCAGAGCCCCCTACACTCGTCATAACCGCTTAGCCTAACCACCAGGCCTAGAGGCCGGGGGGCCGTCTCCCGGCTTGTGTTGAGCATTAGTTCGATTACCCTCTCCTCCCCACCAGGCAGGGCTCCAATGTAGACGGTACTTGGCTCCAGGGGGAGCCCTTCCCTGCTCTCCAGGTAGACCCTCAGGTCACGGGCCTCCCCAGCGCCCCTGTTTGCTATGCTGAGCAAGAGCCTGTTCTCGCCCCCCAGCAGGGCGCTGAGGTTATGCATCCTGACCTCAAGTAGGGGGGACTTCCCAACCCATATGGCAACCCTGTGGGTCTCCTCGAACACGCCGGGAGCCCTCAGGGTAAGGTCGGCCTCGCGCTTCCTCTCTGTAAGCTCATCGCTCACGTTCAGGGGAAACCTGAACACCACGACTCCCCCCGGCTGAACGGTGCCGGGAACATACACCTCTGCCCTGTCGCCTCCCTCCAGGCTCTCCAGACCCCATGGTAGTTCAAGGACGGCCTCCATTCCCGGCAGAGGCTCCATCCCCAGGTACTGGACCCTGACAATCAGGTTCACAGAGCTATCGCCTGGGGAGGGGCAGACACCGCCCTCTACACCCTCCCACGCGACGCCTATGACCCGGGTCATGTTAAGGGGGGGAGACAGCTGGGCCACTGCCTCTTGGGCTGACATGATGGTGACGAGTACGAGGAGAACCATAGCCAAGACTATAATGGTGCGGGGGTCGCGTGAAGCCCCGCTTCTAACCGGCACGCCAACCACCCCTTACATCATGCCCTGCAATCCTGCCATCTTGGATGCGTACTATCCGGTCACAGTAACGGGTTATCTCAAGGTTGTGGGTAACCATGATGATGGTCCGGCCCTCTCCGTGAAGCTCTCGGAAGACCTCAATAACCCTCTCGGCTGACCTGGAGTCAAGGTTCCCCGTGGGCTCGTCCGCAAGTATTATGCGGGGGTCGTTGGCCAGGGCACGCGCTATCGCCACCCTCTGCTGCTCCCCACCACTTAGCTCCAAGGGCTTCTTATCCGCAATCTCGGGTGGAAGGAACCTCTCCAGAAGCCTGCGGGCCCTCTTCTTCCTCTCAGACCGGGGGATGCCCGCGGGTATCATGGGGACCATGACGTTCTCCAGGGCCGTCAGGTGGCTTATCAGGTTAAAGCTCTGGAACACGAACCCTATGACACGGTTGCGCAGCTCCGCCATCTGGTTGTCACTGAGCCTCGATATGTCCACCCCGTTTATAAGAACACTCCCCCTACTGGGCCTGTCAAGAGCCCCTATGAGGTTAAGGAGGGTGGACTTGCCACTCCCCGAGGGACCAACAATAGCCACAAACTCCCCCTCTTCCACAGTCAAACTCAAGCCCCTCAGCGCAGGATAGCTCCTCTTCCCTACCCTATACACCTTCCAAACATCCCTAAGCTCGACAACATCCCCCGCCATAAACACCGCCATATATACAAACATATACAAGAAAAGACTAGCCACCAACCAACAATACCAAAAACCAGAATAAAAAAGCTAACGCAAAAACCAACAACACCAAACACATTGGGAAGCGCCAAAAATAAAACCCTCACACAAACAACAAATAAAAAACTGAGAAAGCCGCCGTAGCTCAGCTGGCAGACCCCTGCGCAGGGCCCCACAGGGGGGCCAAGAGCGCCGGCCTTGTAAGCCGGTGGCCGCGGGTTCGAATCCCGCCGGCGGCTCCACAAGACGCCTCCTAACCATCACGGGCCTAATTGTAATTAATTGCAAGCACTACATCCCTGTGGTGCTTTTAAGGCTTAGGATTGTGTTATAGAGAGTTAGGTGGACGGATTGGCTAGGGTTGTTCGTGTGCGTTATGAGGAGGGTGTGTTAAAGCCTCTAGAGGAGCTAAACCTTAGTGAGGGAGAGGAGTTAACGGTTGTTATTAAGGGCAGAAGCTTTTACGAAGTGGCCAGAGAGTTCCAGGTTGAAGCGAGGGAATATGTGGATAAACTAGTTTCCGAGGTTCGTGGGCGTGACAAGAAACTCTACGGATAGTGTTGTGCTAGACACTACTGTCATCGTTAAAAGCATCCTAAAGCCTCCAAAGCATCTCCCTCCCCACGTATATAGGCGGGAGGTTGAGACACGCAGGAAAATCCATGCCCTTCTGGAGATTCTTGAGAGCCAAGGCTATACAGTCTACTTTCCCCGGGCTGGTATTATTGAAGTGGCAGCTGTTCTGAAACGGGGCGGACTTAGCGGACAAGCCATAATTGGACTGGTAAAGAGTATGGAGGAGACGTTTATCATCGTAGGCGAGGACATAGTCTACAGTAAAGCCTTCGAGATAGCTCTTGAAAGGGCTCCCTCGGGCTTTGATACCTACTTTATAGCATTAGCTACAGCGACAAGCTCAATGCTGATAACCGATGACAAACCCATGGCTAGTCATGCAAAAGCCCTAGGTATAAAAACGATTCTCATGCGAGATAATGGTCTAGAACAAATACGAAGGAAACTAACAAAACAGTCAAAGTAAAACTCGTAGCACATCCACGGCTCCTCGAAGCCTTCATGATGATATTCGAGATTGGTTGTCCTGAGCCCATAGTAACGTTGATAGCTAGTAGTAATACAACTAGGCTACTGCCCGCCTCTGGCGCTGCACTGGGATACGGACGCCTCTGAAGGGGGTCTACGAGAGGAGGTTTCCCAGCCCCAAGCTCTCGCAACAGACCTTACTCCTAAGGCAGTGTTTCACTAGGCGGGCGTGACCGTGTGTCTTGATAGTCGGCTATGCATAAACGTTTCAGATTCTCATCACCTACTGAAACGTCCGTATTTATATCTCTGGCCTTGTAAGCCGGTGGCCGCGGGTTCGAATCCCGCCGGCGGCTCCACCTAAATACACTCGAAACCTCCACAGCACACAGGCTACTTTAAAGCTCTGACTCTGTGACGTAGTGATCTAGTTAGAATTGCTCATAATTGATTAAATTTCAAAGTCTCGTGCCTATCGGTCTCTTAGCAATCCTTTTCAGCCTTCTTTAGCGCCTTTTGGATTATGTCTTGGGAGAGCTGGAAGGATGTGTGGAGGAGCTTCTCTATTTCTTCCCTTAAGTCGCTTATGTGACCCTTCTTTTTAGCTAGAATAAGGATGCCGAGCGTGCCTATTACCTTCAATCCTAGCCTTCTGGCCGTTCTTCTAGCCTTCTTATCATCAAGGGCTATGACTGCTCCCTGCAACTCTACTGCTAAGGCTATTGCCTCAGCTTCCCCTCCGTGTAAGTATTCGTGTAAGACTTGAACAAGATGCTTGTGTTTAACTTCCAAGACCCCTATCCAGCTTGGTAAAGGCTCGCCATACTCTTCTACTACAGCCTTAGGCACAAGTACTTTAGAGAAGAGTTCTCTTAGCAACCCAAGCCTGCCAATATTAGAGAGCGCTATTAGCACGCTAGTATCGACTACAGCCTTCATAAAATCTAGCTCCCTTTGCCTTCTACGAGCATTCTCACTGTCTCCATATCCTTCTCAAGCTCCTCGAGGTCGTAGTTTAGCGATACTCTTCTGGAACGCAGCTCGTAGAGAAACTCTCTGAGACTTAACCCAGCTAGCTTAGCAGCTTTCCCCAGCGAAACCCTCCCCTCACGGTAGAGCTCAAGTGCCACTAGTAGCCTTAGCTCCTCCTCGACGCCACGTGGTCTCGCGAGCTCAGCTAGCTCACTAGGAATCCTTATCTTAACCTCAACTTGCCCGGTCACATTCAGCCCCCTTATTTATAAGTATAGTTATGGAGTCTAATTAGCATGCTGGCCTATTGTGTTCTAAAAGCATGAAAGGCGGCTCTCTCTAGACCCGGCCCTTGTTGCCGTACTTCCCTATGAGCACCCTGTTCTTATGAGCTGGTAGGCTAGCTCCTCTCTCCCAACTGGCTCGTGGACAACCACCTCTACGCCCCCGATAACATACCTGCCAGGCTCCACTACCTCAGGAAGCTCATCCAGACTACGATAGACCCTAGCCTTAGCCTTAACCGCACCCAAAGCACCACAACCCCTGCCCCACCATCTCTCCTGACGCCAAGACGCTAATCCAAGATGTTAATAATACCTTAGTTCCGCCCCTTAGACGGAAAGCATATATGGCTAGCGGAGAAGGTGGCCGAGTTCTATGATCGGCTCACAGGCCTCTACTTCCTCCTCCACACCCTACTAGGGGCGGGCAGATAGGCTATTAGACGAATTACTTGTAACATTGTACCACGGGGAAGAGTTCTACAAACTCTCCCACACATTATATCAGCAGAGAAATCCGATAAATTAAAGAACAGGATAGTAAAGAAGCTAATCAGTGACACCTAAAGAGTAAGATGTGGCTAATATGAATTATAAGGATGTCCTTGCTATAATAGGATTCATAACTATTGTTGTAAAACTTCTCGAACTCCTCGGCAAACTCTTTGATGAGATTGCAGATTTCCTAACTAAAGCTAAGATTTACATCTACTATCCTATAATAATTAAAATTAACAAAAAGAAGCATAAGGACTATGTTGAAGAATACTTCAACAAACTACTCTTCAGTAACTCGATTGAATGGCCTCTAGCTATGGGGAATGTAAAGATTGAATGGACTGATGAAGAGGGTGTTGAAGTGGATTTAAAGGAGAATCTTCTCCTTGTAAGAGTGGAATATGCTAGTAAGGTAGAAGAGGCTTTAGCTAGGGTCGCATTTCTCTCAGCTCCATACCTAGTTTCTAGATACCTTGAACCGGCTCTAGGAGAGGAGTTTTCTAGGCTTGTAGCTATCGGTGTTGTCGAGAATCTATTACAAACGCACCCCCCAGTTTTAGCTAGGTTTAGAAAGCTTATTGATGAAGCCTATGGAGCGAATAATGAATATAAGGAGCTGCTCAGTCTAATAACTAGGGCCGATGACACCTCCCTCTACAAGCATGTATTCCTCTATGAACTCCGAGAAATACTTGGCATGTTTGGTGCTAGAGTAGATAAAAGTAAATTAATTCCAGAGCTTAAAGAGTTACTACATATTGTTGCCAACCTAGAGAACATAGATGCTCCAAAGGTTTGCGGATATTACATGAATCTAACGATTGTACGTGCTGGTAAGCTGATGAAGGTTGCACTTCAGCTATGGGAACCCTATATACTATACATAGAAAAGATACGTAGAGAGTGTCAAAATCTCCAGCGGATCTATATAGTCTCAGCTGGAGGTTTTACGTCAAAGGCCGCTGAGAGGCTTCTCAAATATATGGAGGAGAGGTTACCAAATCTTCGTCTGCTTGGCAGGTTTGAATATAGGGCTAGATACTATAAGGGTAAAGCCCATGTTCCTCACTTAGTTGCTATTATGGAATTCAAATAGACTCTAAAGAAGACTACTAGGTTTTACAATGTTAAGCTCGTGATATTCTGTTGCGTCTAACCCTTTCTGCGGCATCCACTAAGCACTCTATTCTGTTGCAGACCAGCTTTACCTCGTCGTTATCATGGTACAACCCGCCTAGATTCTCTAGGGTCAGCGGGCGACCGCAAATAGCACACTTTAGCTCTCCTCTGACTAGTCTCTCATAGAGTCCTAACTTCTTCAGCACCTTCTCCAAGTCGCTATCATGTATGGCCTTAACAATGCTAGCTGCTTTAGCCAATGTACTCTCCCAAGTATACTTTTACCTCGAGAGGCTTAATGAGTGTTTGTCTGTACCAACGTAGAAGAACCGTATTCTCAACTGTTGTTTAATTCCTCAATCGTGATTGCTAAGTCTGATAGCATATCTTGCCGGAATGTTTCAGATTGATGTTTCTATGTGAAACAATCCTATTTATACTCTCTGGCCTTGTAAGCCGGTGGCCGCGGGTTCGAATCCCGCCAGCGGTCCAACGACATGTTTTATAAGAATTTAAACCATAACTTAGCACATGATGGTGGTTAGCAGGTTAGCTATTGTTAATTGTTATAAGTGAAACTATGTATCAGTGGGGATATCCAGTTGTAACATGATTATAATTGTCTTTACTTAAACTATTGCTTGGTGCATTTTTTCTTGTAATGTTTAAGATGGTAGGCATGTGGTTCTAACCTGCTTAATTTTTTGAGTAGCTTTTCGTCAGCAGTATAGAAACGTGCTGCTTTTCTTCGTGCTAAAATTACATAGTATGCGTCATATAGTGTAATGCTATTTTCAATACTGTAGCTGATAGCATCTGTCAGGGCTTCTTTTACGATATCAACTATGGTCAGGTTAAACTCGGTTAGTATATTAAGGGCCTCTATGGCATCATTTGGGCTTATGTAGCTAAGTTTTGCATATTTTCTAAGAGCATCGCCAACTTCAAGCAGTGCATGTATTGGTATTATTATTTTTGCACATCCACCGATATGGTCATCACGCAGTAGCAAGGCCTTATCTGTGTAATCCTCTTCGACAAACCATTTAACTAGAACATTCGCATCCACTACTATGTGTTCCAACCCCTATCCCTGCTTTCCCTTATAACAAGTGCTGATAGGTTTCCTTCAACCCTCTTGGCCCTTTTCCTTATTTGGTCCATCCTAGAGGAGAGTCTTTTCATCTTCTCCTCTTCTAACCTCTTCATAATGAATTCTCTCATTTCACGCGTATAGTCTATACCCAGCTTGTCTAGCTCTTCCTTTACCCACTTTGGGACTCTTATCCCTATAACAATGCTGGAACCCAAGGCCATTCCCGTTAACATATTGTGGCTATGATTATTAAATTCTTTTTGTTAACAGATCTAGTTAACTAAGCTGTTCTATTACTAAGGGGAAAATATTAAAGGACATGGCCACAGACCACGCACAGAGAAAGCCTATGTAGACGTCCCTGAGGAGATTTGAGGTATGTTTTTAACCGTCTCCTGCCATATCTTATCAAACAGTTCTTGCTAACATGCTAAAACCATTCTTTGTAGCTTATGAGGTGATAGTGGTATGGGTAAGCTCCTTTGCAGTGAGGGCCCTCCC
Organism: Desulfurococcales archaeon; assembly: GCA_027014955.1. Taxonomy (GTDB): domain Archaea; phylum Thermoproteota; class Thermoprotei_A; order Sulfolobales; family Fervidicoccaceae; genus JALTXS01. The sequence goes on from JALWDA010000073.1 coordinate 110,399, forward strand.
CTCTTCACTCTCGAGATTAAGGATGTTGTGAAGATGAGGCGTGATGACCGGGTTGCTGATGCTGTTAGGGAGATGGTTGATAGGAGGATAGGCTCGGTGGTCATAGTTGACGACGAGGGTAGGCCTGAGGGTATCTTTACCGAGAGGGACCTGCTCATCAAGGTCATCGGTGAGGGTAGGAGCCTTGACACAAGGCTGGGCGAGGTTATGACCCCCAACCCCATCGTCGGCAAGGAGGACTGGAGCGCCTCCCGAGCGCTCGAGACGATGATATCAAGGGGGTTCCGCCACCTGCCCATAGTTGACGACAATGGGGTTCTGGTGGGGATTGTGAGCATAAAGGACATTGCCCGGGTGTTCTTCGAGGAGGTTGACGTGGAGGAGCTGTACTCGGCAGGCTAGCCCCCATCCCTATCCCTGTCCACAGTTTGGAATGAGAGCGTTCATTTTAGAACGTGTTCCCTGCTGGATTCATGCAGGTTTGTTGAGGATAGGTTGAAGTGAACTTAACCCTGTTATTACTAACTGTTTTTCTCATTCTACAGGGTATCCAGGCTTATGAAAACGAGTTCTGCTACTGCATAGGACAGGTACACAGGGCCCCCGAGTACCGGGGATTTGACGTAATAGTCCTGGACTTGGACGAGGCGTCCAAGGAGCTGGTGGAGAGCCTTCGCGAAGGGGGTGCCCTTGTCTTTGCGTATATAAACATAGGCTACGCTGAGGAGTGGAGAAGCTACTGGCATGACGTGAAACAGAAGGGCATTGTCCACGAGGAGAGCGAGTACGAGGGGGAATACCTTGTTGAGCTCTGGAGTCCCTATTGGCGCAGTTTGGTAGAGGAGCGTGCAAGAGAGGCTCTTGACAAGGGATTCGACGGGGTTTACCTCGACAACATTGACGCCTACGTCGCGATAGGGGAGGACAACCCCTCCTGGGCCCTTGGAGCGGACCCTGAGCGTGCAATGATAAGCCTTGTCTCCCAGGTAAGGGAGGTCGTCGGTGAAAGGCCTATAATGGTCAACATCGGCGTTGCTACCAGTCTCTTGGCAGACGAGGCTTTTATACAATTGGTAGACGGGGTTCTGAGGGAGGAGCTGTTCCAGGAACTCTTCATGGAATGCACATCCGTCCCAAGAGAGCCTAACGAGGTTCTGCGGGACCTGGTCTTCCTAGAAGTGACAAGGCTTAGGGGGAAGACTGTAGTTGACGTGGAGTTCGTCGACAGCTGGGGGGAGATGTTATCAGAGAAACTGTTTCTCACACTCATGGGGATAAGCCTGGTGGCTCAGCCCGCCTGCGACCCCGGTTATGAGGGTCTTCCCATACGCATAAATGGTTAGAAACAAACCCTGAGGGAAGCATATCAAGGGAAAGAAGGAGGAGTCAATCCTAGTGATAGCCACAACCGCAGCCGTAATGACCCGTGTAGTAGTCCTCGTCGCCAGTCTCCTCCTCGAGTAACCTCCTGAACTCCTCTGGGTTACCCGATATGTAGTCGAGAACCTCCTCCACGGTAGCAGGGGGTGTGAAGAGCACCCTCACACCACTGTCCTCAAAGACCTTAACGCTAGTAGGACACGCGTCATAGCATATAACCACATCAACGTCGGGGAGGACCTTCTCCCTCAGGTAATCATACTTTGAACGACCATGTATGGATATGCCCAGCTTTTCAAGATATTTCGCGGCCTCCTCAGGGTCCTCAATATCCGGCATCCTCCCCAGGGGGTTATCCCTCTCCCCCAGCTCCCTCAGCCCGCCGTTGAAGTCGTATTCATAAACCCTGAACTTAGGGGCATGGGCAAAGTGACCGGGGTGGACATCCCCCGTGCCCTCCACGGCTATTGCAATCCTCACCCTACCTGGAGCCTTATCCATAGAACCACCCTCTACACACTCTATCTAAACAACTAGTAGTGTCCTCCCCGGGGTTTCTATCTAGTGTATATAAAACGCTGTGAAACCCAAACCGTGCCGTTAAGCATGTTATGTGGGAGAAAGGATTAATACCCCCTACAAATGCCAGAGAATATATCGGGCCCAGTGGGCTAAGGGGATTAGAAACCCCCTGAGCCGGGGTAGCTCAGCGGGTAGAGCGCCGGGCTGTTAACCCGGTGGTCGGAGGTTCGAGCCCTCCCCCCGGCGCCAGGTTCACTGAATATTCTTTGACCCGTCTTCTTCCTTTCCTAAACCCAGCTTCTCCCTAATCCACTCGGTCTTTATCCTGAGCCTCTTGACCCTCGTCTGGGGCTCCCCCCTCACACTGAAACCATGGCTCCCCTTCTTGAAGACGACCAGTTTCGATTCCTTGCCGCGAGACAGCATGGCCGCGTGCATGGCGAGGGCCTGGTCTATCGGGCATCGATAGTCCTCCATGCTGTGGATTAGCAGGAGAGGTGTCTTCACGCCATCCACGTGGTAAGCGGGGCTCTTCCTTACGTATTCCTCGAGGTTTTCCAGCGGGGTCCTGCCTATCTGGTCGGGGTCGAACCAGTAGCCAATGTCGCTTGCCCAGTAGTCTGTTGTCCAGTCAGCTATCCCGTTCTCGGACACCGCGGCGGCGAACCTGTCCGTCTTTGTTATTATAAGGTTAGTCATGTAGCCCCCGTAGCTTATCCCTGTGACGACTAGCCTGGCCTTGTCCGCCACGTGGTTTTCCAACGCGTTGTCAAGGAGGTCCATTAGCTGCTTGTAATCAACCTCACCGTACTTACCCCTAATGTCTGCGAACTCCTCCTCGTACCCGTCGCTTCCCCTAGGGTTGCCATAGACTATCATGAAGCCCTGGCTCGCATAGAACTGCATCTCGGGGTGGAACATGTACCCGTACATTCCTTTAGGCCCTCCATGCACGTATAGAATGACCGGCTTCTCATCCCCGGGCCTGGGGTCCATGACCCAGTAGTCCACCCTGTCCCCCTGAGACTCTGTGACATAGTGGCGGGGCTCCACAAGGTCAGCCTTCTCCTTAACCCACTGGTTTAGGTTGGTTAACCTCTTCTCCCCCTCATCTTCTCTCCACGAGTATAGCTCGGGGGGCTCCGTGGGAGAGCTTTTCCAATAAGCAACCCGGTCTCCACGGGCACTGGCGACCATGACATACTGTTTCTCGGGGGTAATCCTTACCACGCCGCCCACACCCACCTTCGCGAGAATGCTAGAGCCTCTCCAGACATAGTTTATTACAGGCTCACTGCCCACCTCGCCTGCAATACTCCAAATATTGGGCTCGAAGCCCTGGGCAAGGGGCTTGAACTCGCCCGTGAAGGGGTCCACCTCGTAGAGCCGGCTATGACTCGCTATACCTATGGGGTGTCTTGTGGCAAGCGAGAGGAGCCTGCCATTGCTCATGCAGTACAGGCCCCTGATGCCCCACCCCTTGGCTATTACCTCTGGCTCCTGACCCGGTTTCACCCGTTTGAGAACATGCTTGTAGGGCTCTCTCCATTCTTGGGGCACGGTATAGTAGATGGAACCATCCCCGCATACAGTGGCGTCGAAAATCGTCTCCCTCTCCACGGCAACCCTGTCAATGAAGCCACTGTCCCATGAAACCAGGTGAACCCCACTGTCAAGGCCAGCTACGAGGCCCTCGCCGTCGAACCAGAGTGGGAGCTTGTCCGTTGCAACGTAGTCGTCGTCATAGTCGTTCTCTCGGGCAACTGGGGCAAGTACAACTATCCTATCCCTGTCATACCAGTCGAGCCAGCTAACACCGTGCTTGAACCAAGTAACCCTACGGGGCTCGCCCCCCGCTAGGCTTGCGACGAAAAGTCCAACCCCCTTGTCGTCCTTGGAGGCCCCCCTCCTGCTCAAGAAGGCGATTAGCCTCGAGTCGGGGCTCCACCTCGGCATAGTGTCCCCCTGTCCTGGGGTGAAGAAGACCACTTTGTCGTCCCTCGTGTAGACTCTTATCTCGCTGAGATTCCTGTTCTTGTCCAAATCTGGCCTCACATGTATACTTGCAACATCGCCCCTGGTGGACACCTGGACTTCTGTAACCCTTACTATGCGCACAATATCCTCTATCTCTAAGGCCATGGTTAGCACCCCGCAGAAGGTATAAACATGGTCAGAGCGTTCATCCATCAATGGGTTCCACTATTTTGATAAATATGTTTTTACCGAAAACGTGTATATTTATAGAGAAATCCAAACAGTTCACAACATGAACCACGTGCCCAACGCAACAGCGGCAGTAGCGCCCATCTTGTCCTCGACCGTAACATCCACGACCACAGTCCGGCTACCCTTGTGCCTCACCCTAGCCTTCACCGTATAGGGGCTGTTATCTCGCGTGAGGGGTTTAGTGAAGTTAATCTTGAGCTCCAGCGTTACCTGGTTTGTCTTATCATTTACCGTGAGAACAGCTAGGCCCCCAACCTGGTCTATGGCAGCCATTATGTTGCCCCCGTGAATCATCCCACCCACACGGGTTAGCCTATCATTATACTCGAACACCGCTTCTGCGATCCCTTCCTCCAAACGCGTTATCTTTAGACCAAGGTGCCTGTGCATAGGGCTCTCTCTCTGAAAGAACTCGTTAATGAGCTTCAAAGGCTCCTTTTCATTCCTAAGGATCTCCCTCAACAACTCTGCCATGCTCAAGTCCATCAACCACATACAAACAAATCATTAATATAGCTAAACATGTGCGTAGCAAGCCGGTGGCGAGGTCGCGGGTTTTGGTATAAAAATAATCTAGGAGGAGGCCTGGCCCTTCTCCTGCTTTATTATCTTGCGTAGCACGTACCGGAGTATACCACCATGCTTATAGTACTCGACCTCAATGGGAGTATCCAGGCGAGCCTTTACCTTGAACTCAATCACACGCCCGTCCTTCTTCCGCGCCCTTACCGTGAGAACCTTGCCCGGGTAGAGACCCTCCTCTATGCCAAGTATATCGTACTCCTCACTACCATCGAGGCCAAGCTTGTCCGCATTCTCCCCTGGCATGAACTGTAGCGGGAGTATCCCCATTCCCACCAGGTTGCTTCTGTGTATCCTCTCATAGTCCTCGGCAATTACCGCCTTGACGCCGAGCAGATAGGGGCCCTTAGCAGCCCAGTCCCTGCTACTGCCCACACCATATTGTTTCCCGCCCAGTATAATGACGGGTATTCCCTGCTCCTTGTACTTCATGGCAGCGTCGAACACGTGCATTACCTCACCAGTGGGCCAGTATATGGTCCAGGCACCCTCCTTGTCAGGTACAAGCCTGTTCCTGAACCGTGGGTTATCGAAGGTCCCCCTCATCATTACCTCGTGGTTGCCCCTCCTGCTTCCAAACGTGTTCAGCTCGTGGGGCTTCACGCCCTGTTGTAGTAGATACTGGCCCGCTTTGGACTCGGGGCTTATCCTGCCCGCAGGGCTGATGTGGTCGGTGCTGGTCCTATCAGGGGCCCAGACGAGGACACGGGCGCCCCTGATGTCCTTGGGGGGCTCCACTGTCAGGTCGAAGTCCTCGAAGAAGGGAGGCTTCTTTATATAGGTGCTCTTGGGGTCCCACTGGTATGTCACGCTCTCCTTGACTTCAAGCTTGTTCCAGTTCTCGTCGCCCTCGAAGACGTCCTTGTACTTCTCCCTGAACAGATCGGGGTTCAGTGCCTCTTCTGCGAGCTTCTTGACCTGCTTCATATCAGGCCAAATGTCCCTCAGGTACACGGGGTTCCCGTTCGGGTCTGTTCCCAGGGGCTCCTTCTCAAAGTCTATGTCAATCCTACCAGCCAGAGAGTAGGCTATGACCAGTGGTGGGCTCGCCAGGAAGTTGCCCCTCGCCAGAGGGTGCACCCTTCCCGAGAAGTTCCTATTACCGCTCAGGACGGTCACAGCGTAAAGGTCATGCTTCTTTATGGCCTCCTCCACTGGCTTGGGCAGGGGTCCACTGTTGCCAATACATACGGTGCACCCGTATCCGGTTATGTGGTACCTCAGGGCCTCTAGGTATGGCATAAGGCCAAGGCGTGTGAGATACTCTGTGACAACCCTGCTCCCCGGCGCATCGCTTGTCTTCACATAGGGCTTCACGGTCAGCCCCTTCTCCACAGCGTTCTTGGCGAGAAGGCCTGCCGCTATCATGACTGTGGGGTTGCTCGTATTGGTGCAGCTGGTTATGGCCGCGAGGACAACGCTCCCGTCTCTCAGAGTGGCCTTAGCCCCATCCACAACAATGTCAACACTGGTTATGCCTCCCTTCTTCTTAGCGTATTCCTCTATTATCTTGCGGACCCTCTCAGCGGCCTGTCTCAGGGGTATCCTGTCCTCGGGGTGCGCGGGCCCTGATATGCTGGGCTCCACGTCGCCCAGATCTACCACCACGACCTCTGTATACTTGGGCTCCTCTTCCCCGCTATACCAAAGCCCCGTTTTCTTGGCATAGTACTCCACCAGCTTGGCGAGCTCAGGGGGCCTCCCCGTGCCTTCCAGGTACTTCACCGTGGCCTCGTCTATTGGGAAGTACCCCATGGTAGCCCCATACTCGGGCGCCATGTTGGCAATAGTAGCCCTATCGGGGACGCTCAGTGACTTGACCCCCGGCCCGTGGAACTCGACAAACTTGCCTACTACGCCTTTCTTTCTAAGGAGCTCGGTTATGTACAGGACGAGGTCAGTGGGGGTGGCACCCTCCCTGAGCTCCCCCTCCAGCTTCACGCCCACTACCTGGGGGAGCAGCATGTAGTAGGGTTGTCCCAGTATGGTCGCCTCGGCCTCTATCCCTCCAACCCCCCAGCCGAATACCCCCAGGCCGTTTATCATGGTCGTGTGGCTGTCGGTGCCCAGCAGGCTGTCGGGGAAAGCCCAGAGCTCGCCATTCTCCCGGGCCATCCATACAACCTTAGCCAGATACTCTAGGTTGACTTGGTGGATTATGCCCTTGCCCGGGGGAGCTACGCGGAAGTTCTTGAAGCTCTTCTGAGCCCATTTTAGGAGCATGTATCTCTCTCGGTTCCTCTCGTATTCTCTCCTCAGGTTGAAGAAGTATGCATAGTCTGTGCCGAAGTAATCAACCTGTACACTATGGTCTATGATGAGGTCAACTGGTATTATGGGGTTGATTTTCGAAGGGTCTATGCCAAACCTTACCACAGCGTCCCTCATAGCCGCCAGGTCGACCACGGCTGGGACTCCTGTGAAGTCCTGCATCACAACACGTGCAGGGTGGAAGGGTATCTCCTTCCTGCCTGCGTTCTTGCTCCAAGAAGCAACAGCGTATACATCCTCGTCCCTGACTACGAACCCGTCATGCTTTCGCACCAGGTTCTCTAGAAGTATCCGTATGCTAAAGGGGAGCTCGTCGAAACGGTCCTCCCCCACGCCATCCAGCTTCCTCAGGTCAACAATCTTTGCCCTTCCCTGGTACGTGTCGATCGTGGTTATATATTCGTCCTTTTTAAACTCGGCCATCGAGACCACCCGCTACTCTATGTGCATGTCATACAGTATAGTTGAAGGAGAGGCAGGTAAGGCCAGTATACTGGGCTTCCATATTGTGTTCTACACATGTTCGTTAAAAACAATTATGACAAAACAGCAAGTTACGGGTATTTTGGCAACCTTTTTATAAAAACAAGGCCCCCTACAAAAGAATGGGGGTTAATAAACCTCCCGCAAGCTCCAGAATTATGGTTTCAGCCTCCCTAACAGGAGCCCTTACTAAAGGGTGCACGGCATATGGAGTCCAAGGAAGAGGCAATTCAGGAGACACATCTTGACTCTGACACCGTTTTTGAAACCTATATCAAACCCAGGGTCTGGGTCAAGAACTATGACCCAGACGTGCCCCCCACCATAGACATACCCGAGGTCCCCCTCTATAAGCTCTTAGACGATAGTGCTTCCAGCTTCCCCGGACACACTGCGCTCGTCTTCTACAAGAAGAGGATATCATATGCTGAGCTCAAGGACTCGACCGATCGGTTCGCCAACGCCTTGGCAGAGAAATGGGACGTCGGCAAGGGGGATGTGGTGTCGCTGTATCTCCCCAACACACCCCAGTTTGCAATCGCATATTATGGAGCGCTCAAAGCAGGGGCTACGGTGAATCCGATAAACCCACTCTACACGGGGGAGGAGGTTGCGTTCCAGCTAAGGACCAGTAAGACCAGGGTGCTCGTGGCCCTCGATATCTTCAAGGACAAGGTTGACGAGGCCCTTTCCAAGGCCGAGAACGTAGAGTCAGTTGTCTACACGGGGGTCGACGACTACCTGCCCAGTTTATTGGGCTTCCTCTACCGGCTCAAGACCAAGAAGCCCAAGATACCCTACGATGACAACAAGACCGTACGGTTCAAGGAACTGCTTGCAAACCACCCGCCGAAGCCCCCCCTTCCGCCAGTGGAGCCCAAGGAGGACGTGGCCGCCCTTATGTACACAGGGGGCACAACGGGGAGGCCCAAAGGGGCCATGCTGACCCACTATAACCTAGTCTCAAACGTCCACCAGATAGACGCTTGGCTAGAGAGGGGCCGCAAGGCCAGGGACGTGCTCATCGGCCTCCTCCCCTGGTTCCACATATATGGCCAGACAGCAGTGCTCCACACGGGACTCTTCAGGGCAGGCACCATAATAGTTCTCCCCCGCTTCGAGCTGAAAGAGGTTCTGGACGCCATAGTAAAGTATAAGGCCAACATGTTCCACGGCGTCCCAACGATATACTCGCTGATAGTCAACTACAAGGACATACAAAAGTACGACCTGAGCAGCGTGGAGGTCTGCATAAGCGGGGCAGCACCCCTGCCCAAGAGCGTTGCGGAGAGGTTCGAGAAACTCACGGGAGGCAGACTAAGGGAGGGATACGGCCTGACCGAGACAAGCCCCGTAACCCATGTCAACCCGATTAAGGGCAAGTACAAGATAGGCAGCATAGGCGTACCCGTGCCAAACACGTACGCGGCCATAGCAGACCCCGTGGAGCCCCGGCTGCTGCCTCCCGGCGAGGTGGGGGAGCTGGTTGTAAGCGGTCCCCAGGTCATGAAGGGCTACTATGCAGGCGGTGATGAGAATGTGTTCTTCGAGCTCTATGGAATGAGGTGGTTCCGCACGGGAGACATGGCTAAGATGGATGAGGAAGGCTACTTCTACATAGTGGACCGTAAGAAAGACCTGATAAAATATAAGGGCTACAGCGTCTACCCGCGTGAGATTGAAGAGGTGCTCTACAAGCACGAGTGTGTAGCGGAGGCTGCCGTCATAGGCGTCCCCGACCCCAACGTTGGAGAGAGGGTCAAGGCGTTCATAAGCCTGAAGCCCGAGTGCAGGGGCAGGGTTACTGAGAACGACATAATTGAATACTGTAAGAAACACCTTGCCCCCTACAAGGTGCCCAAGGAAATAGAGTTCAGAGAACAACTCCCCAAGAGCGCCGTGGGCAAGGTCCTGAGGAGGGTCCTTAGGGAGGAGGAGCTGTCCAAGAAGACCAGTTAAGACGGAATTTTTCATTATTAAACACTTTTAATCCCTCACGGGCTTTCAGGTTTCCATGGGGTGGTGCTTTTTGAACATAGGTGTCCTCGCAAAAGCATCCATAGACCCCAACATGGTCCGCGCGGATAGTGAGGGCAACATCCTTCTCGAAAGCATGCCCCTCGCCCTCAGCGAGTATGATAAAAACGCCCTCGAGGAGGCGCTTAGGATAAAACAGGAAAAGGGAGGCAAAGTCATTGTACTCTCGGCACTCACGTGGGGGCCCACGTCTAAAAGATTGAGGGAAGCAGAGCAGGTAATGAGAGAAGCCCTAGCCATGGGGGCTGACGAGGCCCATCTCATAGTAGACGAGGCCCTCATACCGGGGAACCCCCTGACAACGTCCCTCGCACTGAAAGCGCTGGTTGAGAAGATAGGAGGCATCGACCTTATCCTAACGGGCGAGGGCAGTATGGACACTGTGTCCTACCAGGTGGCCTCGCGCATGGCGGCTCTATTGGGATACCCTGTGGCGACATTCGCCCGCAGGCTGGAGTTGCTTGACGGCAGGGTCCGTGTGACGAGGGACCTTGAAACAAGGCTCGAGACCGTGGAACTCCCCCTCCCCGCAGTCATAAGTGTTACGGGAGAGATAAACAAGCCCCGCCTCCCCACCCTCCTTCAGATAAGAAGGGCCATGTCAAAACCCTTAAACAAGTACACACTCGCAGACCTCGGCGCAACTGTGGAGCAAGCACACGTTGAGGTGAAGGAAATGAAGCTCCTCAGAGTAGCGCGCAAGCAGGTCTTGATAGAGGAGAGCGACCCTGAGAAGGCCGCAGACAAGCTTATTGAAATACTCGAGAACGAAGGCATACTCAAGTAGGAGAGGTGATTGATGTGAGGGCACTTGTGCTCGCCTACCCTAGCCAGTCAGCCCTAGACGCGATAGGCTTTGCCCAGAGGGCCTCTGAACAGGTTTCAATAACCGTTCTGACCACGCGAGGCGGGGAAAAGTACTCCTACAGGGGCGTGGAAAAGGTAATTGTGGCCAATGTGGAGGACCCGACGCCCGACCAGCTTGCTGGTCTATTGGAGAAAACCTTCTCCTCCTACGATATAGTTGTCGCCCCCAGCTCGAAGGACTCCACGGACGCCCTGGCACGACTGTCTGCCCTCAAAAACCTCCCCATGTTCACCGAGGTGAACCATCTGGAGCCCTCGGGGGACGGGCTAGTGGTAACGAGGCCGGTGATAGCGGGAAGGGCCTACGTCACCTACAGTACCCGGGTACCCGCTGCTTTCACGGTTGCAAAAAAGGCATTTCCCCCCCAATCCGCGGACCATGAACCGGATGTAGAGGAGATAGAAGCACCCCCTGCAAGCATGGTGCGGGTAGGTGTGGAGGAGAAGAAGTTCAGCGGGGTCAACATAGAGGACGCGGAGGTAGTAATAGGAGTGGGCAGGGGGTTCAGGAAAAAGGAGGACATAGCAATGGCCGAGGAGTTGGCCCGTCTCCTCAACGGTGCAGTCGGGTGCAGCAGGCCCATAACAGCTGACCTAGGATGGCTTCCCGAGGATGCCTGGATAGGCATATCGGGTAAGAGGATAAGGCCAAAGCTCTACATGCCCATAGGAATATCAGGGGCTCCCCAGCATATGAGTGCTGCGATAGACTCTAAGCTAATAATAGCGGTGAACAAGGACAAGTCGGCGCCCGTGTTCCAGTACTCTGACTACGGCTTCGTAATTGACCTGTACAAGCTACTACCCGCGCTTATTGAGAAGCTGAAGCAGAGAAAAAGGACCTAGAAGGCGGGTCTTTAAAACAATTTTTCGACTTACCTTGACCCAGCCCTTGCTTGTTTTTGCAGGCTTTGTGGAAAGACTGCACCATCGCACCTATAACTGATTCACATCATTGCCTTAAGGTTTCTTATGATTTCCTCAGTGTACTCCTTATTGCTAACCGGCTCAATGTCCGCTATCCCCGCATTCCTAAGAGTCCTGGCCATATCGTAGGTGAGCTTCTTGGCATCGTTCAGTGTCTTGAATATTGCCTTCTCGATAAGGTCAGCCTTCTCCTCCAGACCCATGTAGCGTAGCATAAGTGTCCCAGTGAGCATCTGGGCCGTGGGGTTGGCCATCCACTTGCCCGCGTACTTTGGAGCGCTGCCGTGGACGGGCTCGAACATCGCGTACTTGTCTCCAATGTTGCTGCTCGGGGCCACGCCCAGGCCTCCTATGAGCCCTGACGCGAGGTCGCTGAGAACGTCGCCCATGAGGTTTTCCATGACCATCACGTCATACTCTTGGGGTTTGAGGACCATTTGCATTGCCATGTTGTCAACAATCCTGTCCTCTGCCTGTATTTCGGGGTAGTTCTTCGCTATTTCGTAGAAGACCTCCAGCCACAGGCCACCGGTGGTCTTAAGGATGTTGGCCTTGTGTACGGCGGTTACTTTCTTACGGTTGAACTTCTTGGCATACTCGAAGGCGAAGCGTATAATCCTCTCACTACCCTTCCGTGTTATAAGCATGGTTGACTCAGCGGCACACTTGTCCTTGCCAACGAAGTGCTCAATACCACTGTAGAGGCCCTCTGTGGCTTCCCTCACTATAACGAGGTCTACGTTCTTGTAACGGGGAACATCAGCGTACAGCCAGGAGACTGGGAGGGACTTGGCAGGCCTCACGACAGCATAGGTGTCCAGCTCTACCCTGAGCCTCACGTTAACGCTCCTGTAACCACCGCCAACGGGAGTGGTAAGTGGCCCCTTGAAGATCACGGGGTATTTCTTAATCGTCTCCAAAGCCTCCTCGGGCAGGGGGTCACCGTACTTCTTAATAGCCGGCTCGCCCAGCTCGACAACAACCCATTCAATGGGGACCTCGGCTGCCTCGAAGAGTTTTACAGTGAGCTGGGTTAGCTCGGGGCCTATGCCGTCGCCCGGTATTAGAACTACCTTGTGTGTGGCCATATTTGACACCTTGGAGTAAGGGTGGTAGAAGGTTGTGTTAACATGTCGGATTTATTGTATTGATAGGATATTGTACTTTTTGCTACAAGGGTCCCGTGCAACGTGGTGTGGATTGTGTTTATTAGTGTTAAACACTATCAATAATACTCGTTCATCACCCCTATTTCTCCCAAACAGTCATCGGGGGCCACGTACTCCCACATGGGGTGACAAGAAGGTGTACCTGGCCGAAAAATTCGCAAAATACGCAGTAGAGGACGTTTCCTATAACAAGGTCACACCCAAGCTCCTAGAGGAGGTCAAGCGAAGAGTCGTCGACAGCTTCGGGGTCATGATGGGAGCCTACAACGCGGAACCGCCTAGAATCTCCCGCCAGGTGGCCCTCCTGGGACGTGGCGGTGACTATGGAGCCACGCTTTTCGGCACAAGCCATAAGACCACGGTCGACTACGCTAGCTTCGCTAACGGCTGCCACGTGAGGTATCTTGACTTCAATGACACCTACCTGTCAAAGGAGGCCCTCCATCCCAGCGACATGATACCCGCCATAATAGCCGTCGCCGAGGCCGAGGGGGCAGACGGCAAAAAGGTTGTGGAGGGCATCGTGGCCGCCTACGAGATAGTGGGGAGACTCGCCGACGCCGCCAGCATAAGAGCGCGGGGATGGGACCATGTCACATACATCGCCATAGCGACGGCTGTCGGCGTGGGCAAGGTCATGGACCTCGACGTTGAGAGAATGACCCAGGCTATAAACCTAGCCACCACCCCCAATGTAGCCCTCAGGCAGACCAGGGCTGGCGAGATAAGCATGTGGAAGGGATGTGCTGCCGCAAATGCGGCACGCAATGGGGTGTTTGCAGCACTCTTGGCTAAGCACGGCATGACAGGCCCGTCACCCGTGTTCGAGGGGGAGATGGGCTTCTTCAAACAGGTCTCAGGAGAGTTCACTGTAGACAAGTTTGGTGGAGTTAATGATGACTACAAGCTGTTCGAGACCAGCATAAAATACCATCCCGTGGAATACCACGCCATGAGCGCCGTTGACGCTGCCCTCAAGCTGAGGGAGAAGATGGGTGGCTTCAGGGTTGATGACGTGGAAAAGATAGATGTGGAGACCTTCACGGTATCCTATGTCATTATCGTGAAGGACCCCGAGAAGTGGGATCCCAAGACACGTGAGACGGCCGACCACAGCCTCCCCTACATAATATCGGTGGCGCTACTCGATGGCAGGGTCTGGCTTGACAGCTTCCGCCCTGAGAGGGTTCTCGCGAAGGATGTTAGGGAGGTTATGAAGAAGATGAGCGTGAGGGTAAACCCGGAGTTCGACAAGGTTTACCCCAAGGGCATACCCAACAGTATAGAGGTGACTCTCAAGAACGGTGAAAAGTACAAGGAAATGGTCACCTATCCCAGGGGCCACTTCATGAACCCGATGACAAACGAGGAGCTGGAGAGCAAGTTTAACCAGCTCGGAGAGACCTTCATGAGCGAGGAGAGGAGGAGACAGGCCCTGGAGCTGCTCTGGAGCTTGGAGAAGCTCAGCGACATGGGGGAGCTCATGAGGGCCTTCGCCATCGAGTAGGCGAGGCGCCATGTATCCCCCCCATATAAAGAGCCCGGGGCCGAGGAAGAGCCTTAGAAGACTCCTAGAGAAGCCCGGCATCATAATAGCCCCGGGGGTCTACAATCCCGCTACAGCCCTTCTCGCGGAGAAGATGGGCTTCGACGCGCTTTACATAAGCGGCGCTGCGCTGACGGGAAGCCTGGCTATGCCGGACCTGGGCATAATAACCCTAGAGGAGGTCGCTCTACTGACCCGATGGATAGCCAGGGTGACCACAGTCCCCCTCATAGTGGATGTGGACACGGGTTTCGGAGAGGCAATCAACGTAATGAGGACCGTGAGGCTCATGGAAGAGGCGGGAGCAGCTGCTATCCAAATAGAAGACCAGGTCCTCCCCAAAAAGTGTGGTCACCTCAAAGGGAAGGAACTTATACCAGCGGAGGATATGGCGAAGAAGATAAGGGCAGCCGTCGAGGCCAGGAGCAGCGGGGAATTACTCATAATCGCGAGGACGGATGCAAGGGGGGTCACCAGCTTCGAGGACGCCGTTGAGAGGGCTAAGCTATACCTGGAGGCCGGGGCTGACATAATATTCCCCGAGGCCCTGACAAGCCTCGAAGAGTTCAGAGAATTCGCTAAGCGTGTCAAGGCCCCCCTCCTCGCCAACATGACGGAGTTCGGGAAAACACCATACATAACAACCAAGGAGTTCGAGGAGGCAGGTTACAAGATAGTAATCTTCCCCGTAACCACCTTCCGCGCGTCAATGAAAGCCAGCAAAGACGTCCTGGAAGCCATAATGAGGGAGGGGACCCAGAAGAAAGTGCTGGACAAGCTGATGACGCGCCAGGAGTTCTACGAGCTCATAGACTACAAGGCCTACGAGGAGGTCGACAGCAGGGTTTCCAGGTGGGTTGATGAACATTTGTCGAAACGGGTGTAGGGCTTTTTCGACTCTTATTCAAATAAACCTTATTTTCAGGATTCATCATAATTGATAATAGTCAAAACCTTCTCTCCTCATAAGGAGGAACCATGCCCGGGTGAGTTCCTTGTCTTCCCAGCTCCAGAAAACCGTAGAACCCCAGTACATAAGAGCCCCCAAGGGCCTGCAGAACGTGATAGTGGACCAGACCAGGATATCGGGCGTTGACCCGAAGGGAGAGACGACGATTTACCGAGGATACCTGATCGAAGACCTTGCCCGAGCGCTCACGTTCGAGGAGGCTGCCTTCCTATTCCTATACGGGCATCTCCCAAGCGAGGAGGAGGTAAAGGAGTTCTCTCAGAAGCTTAACAGGGAGAGGGTCGTCCCCGAGGAGGTTTACGAGATATTCGAGAAGATGCCCCGCACGACACACCCCATGGCGATTCTGAGGACGGGGATATCCTTCCTGGGCACGTTGGATGAGAAGGCGGATGACCTGAGCAAGGAGAACCTGTATGAGACGGCCATTAAGCTGATAGCCAAAACCGCCACCATTGCAGCGAACGGGTATAGGATAACGAGGGGCATGGAGCCCGTCAAGCCCGACCCCAGCCTCCCCCATGCCCTGGACAGCCTCAGGATGATTATTGGGAGGGAACCCAGCAAGCTCGAGGCAAGGGCCTTCGAGTCAAGCCTCATACTATACATGGACCACGGGTTCAATGCCAGCACCTTCACGGTCAGAGTCATTGCATCCACGCTAAGTGACATGTACAGTGCTGTGACAGGAGGAGTGGGAGCGCTCAAGGGACCCCTGCATGGGGGAGCCAACGAGAAGGCCATGTACATGCTGCTCGAGATAGGAAGCAAGGAGAAGGCCCGCCAGTACATACTCGACAAGCTTGCACGTAAGGAGAAGATAATGGGCTTCGGACACAGGGTCTACAAGGTCAAGGACCCCAGAGTGGATGTTGCCAAGGAGTACTTGAGGAAGATGGCCAAAACCAACCCCGAGGCCCAGAAGTACCTGGAGCTCTGCGAGGAGATAGAGAAGATAATGTGGGAACAGAAGAAGCTTCCCGCCAACATAGACTTCTACACAGCCCCACTATACTACCTTATGGGAATACCCATAGAAATGTACACACCCATATTCGCTATGGCGAGAGTCGTGGGGTGGACCTCCCACTACATAGAGCAGCTTGAGAACAACAAGATAATAAGGCCCAAAGAGGAATACGTCGGCCCAGTCGGCCTCAAGCTACCTCCAGAAAAACAACCCAAAGAGGACCCCTAGAAACATACTTCTCGTAAAGCAGGCCTTTTTTTAAACAAACGGAGCCTCTACACTATATTATTGCAAAATAATATCGTGAAGCCAACCTATAGGAAGCTTTCGGACCAATAACTCCAAGAAACGTAACAAAATAAAATAATACAATTGGTGACAAGCCTGGGTTGGATCAACTTTATAGATTAGTTTAACTATAATTGATCGGTTGAATAAAATCGGTTCGTTTAACCAAGGTTCGGTTAGGGGAATTATAGATGAAGGTAGTGTTAAAGGTTCGCAAGAAAGGCGTAATAATACTGCCAAAGATGCTAAGAAACGCGATTGGGGTTAGCGAGGGTGAAAGCCTGATAGCCGAGGTCGATGGTAAAAGAATAATCCTTAGGGCGCTGAAACCCAGGGTTGTTGATATAGACCCCACAGTTGTAGATGACATATTAAAAGAGACCGATAGAAGGGAAGAGGAGAGGTACGAGAGGATAGTCAATCGTGGACAAGGCCGTGCTTGACACAAGCGTTATTATAGAATACATAATTGCAAGAAGTACTTACAGACCTATAGTTGAGAACATTTTCCAACAGTCTCTCCAAGGGTTCTTGAAACTATACATCACTCCTATAACACTAAGCGAGATTCTCTACACTGCGGCAAGAATATATGAGGCTGCAAAGTTGGAGGACCCCGATAGGGAGGCATACGATTATGTCATTTGGGTAAAGTCGATAGCGGAAGTCACGGGCATAAGTGAATCAGTTGCACTGAGGGCTGGTGAGCTTAAAAAGTCGCTTGGCATAGCACTGCCAGATTGCTATGTTATCGCAACTGCTGAATCAATGGGTGCAACTCCTATTTTTAAACGAGTTGGAAAAGAGATGAAGCCGGTCTTGAAGGAACTTAGGAAATTAGGGGTCAAATTCCTGGACGACTTTGTTCAGACTGGTTCGTAGGAGTTTTACAGTTCTCACTACCGATGAGTGCTCTAAATTATTGAGTAACGTTACTACATAAGCAGGTCATTAACATGGAGGTATGAGGGAGAGGCCAAGCCTAGCCCGTGACATATTATTAAGCAAAGCCATCACAGATGCTCGTCCTCAGTATATAAACCAGCCGGTCACGATATTGGTGCATTAATTTGACGCAAGAAAGCCTTTCCAATCACTCCTTGTCTTTCCAAGGGTTCTTGTTTGCCGCAATCCCGGCCCGTAACTCACAGCCAACAATAGTATTTATAAACTTTTAGTATATATTGTATACAGGGTATAGCGGGGAAGTGTTAACGTATAATAAAACTCACGTAGGGAAAGGGGCTTTTTGTAGCCTACATAGTGAGCAAACAGGATAGGGCTATCCCCTGTCTCTAAGAGTACGTTAGACTTCTCCGCTATACCCAAAATACTACACGAGTTAAGGCGAGGTGCATGGGGTTCAAGATAGGATTAGTCATTATAATATTAATCCTGATAGTAATAGCCGCCTATTTCTTCCTCTACGGCGGTGGGCAAGTACAGCCCCCAGTCCCGGGAGGCACGGAGGAGACACGCCAAACCACACCAATGCAGACAACATCAACGCAAGCAGCTGAAAAAACCGAAGCCAAACCCACTACTACGCGTACACCCCAGCCAACCACGAGCACCCAGACCACTCAGGTCCAGGAAGAGGAACAAATAGAAACAGAGAGCCCAACCGGGACTCCACAGCAACAGGCAACCAATACTACTAGCAAGGAGGAAGCCGAGTCCACGCCCCTTGAATCCACGCCCCCTGTCAGCGAAACAACAACTAGCAAAGAAACCCCAAAGGAAACAACCACGGCAGAACCACAGGAGAGTGAAGTGCAGGAGCCTTGGAAAAGCCTCATTTTACCAAGTATAGAATACGCTACAGAGGCCATGGAGGATGGTTTTAGGATCTACTTCACGATAACTGGCAACGATAAGCCACCCATAGCCACCTACTACAGGCTACCAACCCTTGCAAGCTGGAGCGAGATAACAGGTGGAGACACTGTCCCGGGCTTGGCTTTCCCTGGAAAAGGCCATCTGGTTATGCCCATGTGGATGGACCTTTCCTTTCATGCATTTCACGACTTCGTTGGAGATACGGAAGCGTCCTTCTATGTAGCTTACTTTGGCACCGAGGGCATTAATGATGCATTAATGAGGGACCCCGCTGGGACGAGCTGGTTTCTCTTGACGCCCAATAATTCCATAATACTCATACCATCTATGGAACTCATAGAAATACCCCCCGAGTACCGTGAGTCGGTTAATGAAGCAAGGCAGCCCGAGTGTGTTGATATGCTGGCAACCGTTGATGCTGAGCATCTGGGCCTATTTGATTCCGAGCTGGCAGAGGCTGTGCTCGCTTGGAAGGATAATAGGCTTACGATATTGCTCACGGATGAGTATCTGGGCTTTCCTATGGACTGTCTAGACACTCCTAACATAACACTTACGAAGAGCCTCGAGTTCCCTGAGAAAATAGTGTGGGCAGGAGAGTACAGTAACCAGGAAATAGTGTGGGTCAAGACAGAGAACAGCCTGTACGCAGTACCGATAATCTCCTATGTATTCCAGACAGGCTATAGAGTAATAAGCGCAGAAAGGATAGAACCCCACCTAATAGGGGAGGCCAGCTCATTCGCCGTTCTGCAGGAATCCATGAACCCGCCTCTAGTATTCCTGGTTAAGGATGGCAAGTTGAGCGTGGTGGAGGTCATCAACGAGTGGGAGGGCAACATAACAGTGAGGCCTGTTAACCTGGTTCTTGATGGTTATAACATGAGCGATACGATTGTAGATATATACATTAGAGAATCCGGCGAGATCTTGCTGGGCTTGCTGATGGAGAACAATGATTTTGACATATATACAATTGACGATATTGAATGGCAGGACGAGGACACGGTAGTGCTCCATCTAGGAAATGAAGAACTGTACACAATAGAGCCTGGCCTGGAGGTAACTGGATTCTCTATGTATATTCGATATGATGACGATGACCTAAGGAAGCTTATAATCGATGAGGGAGGAATGGACCTAGGTACTGACATAAAAGTGATAAGCATAGTGGCCTTGGACACCAATGACAACACCGTTATCGGGGTCCTTGACTTCGAATCCTACACGGAGTAGTGTGTCCATAAGGTTTTTTTCACTAATCCCTCTACATACAGAGGCCCTCTAGCATCTTATAACGTCGGACCTTAAGATAATACACTAACACAATAAATCTAATATAAGAGGCAGCTTATCTAGGACCCCACTAAAGATGAGCCACCCTCTACCCGGGTCCTCCAGCTCTTCCAGCTGGTGGTGGCGCCTTTGCCCACTTCCACCTTTTCGGTGCCGTATAGGAGGATAGCATTCGCCTCGGCCCTCATGATTGTAGCATATGTTCTAACACTATATAGTAGCAGGCGGATTGACGGAGACGACCTCTACTACCTGAATGCAGTGGCATCTCTGATAACCTCCATAGTAGCCTGGAATGCTACCAGTTCTCTGAGAACCCTGGGGGGCCAGAGTAGAACACTAGAGACTGTGACCCAGCGTGTCCTGGGTGCAATTTTATTCCCACCCATTACAGTTCTGGTCTCGCTCCTGCTGGTCCTCAGCTTCTTGAACCCCTATCTCCTGACCAGGGATGTCGTCTGGATGCACCTGGTCCTAGTATCGCTCCAGGCCCTTTACCACTCCACCCTCCTTTCCCTTCTCCTGACTCGCCTAGAGACTGGTAAGTGGGGTCTTAGAGTGGTTGCTTTGGCCTTCTTTGTTGTATATCCACTCCTAGTGGTCCTAGGACAGTTCGGGATGGAGGAGAGCCAGGGTAGAGACATTGTCTTGTCAAGGGTCCCCCTGATATTACCCTACCCAGCCCTGGTTTTCTCCCCTGACCTAGGCTCGCCTGCGCGTCAGGAAGATTACAGTGTCCTAACCTTTGCCGTATCCCTGCTCTACATGTTAATATCATCCTCACTAGGACTGGTACTACTCAAGCCAAGAAGAGGCAGAATTAAAACCCCTCCCAAACCAAGCCGGGGATACAATGGGGCGATAACCCTGATGGCAACGCTGGCTCTGGTCGCCTCCCTTACAGCAGTGGGCATATACATGCATGCCCACACAATGGGTAAAACCTACGCCTCTCACCCCCCGGCCCTTATAGTAGCAGGCGAAGCCCCCGAGGGGCTCTACACTATAGGCCTTGTAAAAGTTACAAGCCAGGTGGACCAGAGCAGGTATCCCCTCCTTCTCGATCCCAACAACTACACTCTACAGTTGAGCTGGTCCCCCGGGGAAATACCCACAGGAAACCAAGGTTTCCCCACAAGTAACTGCAAAGCCTACAGGGTAGAAGAGGACCACTGGCAGAACCTTGCCACAATCCTAAGCAACGTCACAGAAGACGGACACTCCCAAGTCTACATGGTGCCCCCGTCCCTTATAGAAAGCCTGCTAAACACACTGGAAACCAGCGGGTCCGAGGAGCTGGCATGCGACACGGTAATAGGGAGCATGGAGGGTGGTAGAAGCAAGTATATCGTATGGGTAGCTAAAGCCCCCGTGGAAAACATGAATCATAAACAAACATCAAATGAAGGAACAGGCAGTGTAATGGACGGTGCAAACCATGGCAAAATAGAGTGGCATATCGTCACTCGCTACACCGGCATGGTTATAGTAACCAAGATGATGCCTCCCAGCACCCTGCCGCCCGTTTCCCACCCATTCCTGGCACTCCTGGCGGCTATTATACTTGGTAAAAAATTGAGAAAACAATAATGCCTCAAAGCACCGCTGCCGCTGAAGTAGAACACATGCGGGGCTCGGCTTAAAATGAGCATGCATGACTAGATGTTATCCAGAGTAATAGAAAGACTGGAACACTATCTTGAAGGAATACCCTATTGACATAATGCAGCCTTAAGGGTCTTCCTTATTCTAGTAGCTTTATCACATTATCAGGAGTATAAACAGTGCCTTCTACCTCATAGCCACGTCTTCTTAAGAAATCTATAAGGCTCAAGTCCATAGTAAGGAAGGGAATGCCCTCTACGCGAGCGGTTGCGTAGTGAAGGGCATCAATGTAATCACCATGTCCATCCCTGTATATTATCATTGCCCGGATAAGGGCCTCAGGGCTAGGGCTGATGAGATGGTAAGATCTGCGTATAGCTCTGAGGCCTAGCTCAACACGGCTGAGCCTGTCCTCTGGAACCAGTTTAAGAACTTTCCACAGTGCTTCAAGGAGTCCTACCTCTAGGTAGTTGATCTCAAACCTGTGGAATAGACTGATGGCACTGAGGGCATTCTCCTCGACATCTATTCCTAGTGCTGGGAGGAGAAAAGTGGTGTCAACAAGTAGGCGTGGCTTACTTCTCCCCAATATACCTTTTCTGATGTTCAATACTTTCCGCCTCAAGCTCCTCTAGGCTGACCCGCACAATCTTCTCACCCTGAAGAGAAAGCTCAACCGCATCGGGGACCTTTTCGAGAACAATCCTTCCTTCCTCAATCCTCAACTCCAGCCTACTGCCCTCCCTTATACCAAGCATATCAGCAACAGCCTTTGGGATAACCAGGGTCCTCCTCTTACCAACACGGACCTCTAGAGTATGACTCACTCTACCACCCATCAGAAAAATCTTGAATTGCAGAAAAATAAAAAACTAACTGAAAAAATAATACTATTCAGATTGATTCCCGCGAGGGTGACTTACAAGATCGAGATAATAGTGCTAAGCTAGTCAAGGCATCTTAGGTTCTATAATAATATTCTATATAATAATATATATTAATAATAAAGTGTTCCTAATACCGGCCCAATAGCCTTGTTGTACCTTGGCCTTTCTTCTTCTTATCACGATATATTGATAGTCAATGCCCAGTGCTAGATTCTAGCGCCGTAATAACTCTTACAGAGATAAACATGGAGAGCATCATTGGAAGGGTTTAACATGGAGATAATTGTGTAACAAGCGGTCTACGAGGAAGTCGTAGTCAAGGGCCAGGTCAGACTTGGCTCAAAGGAACTGGGAGACCTCGCACGCCGGGACAAAGTGAAGGTCTTGAAGTCTCGGCATACAGAGTTAGTCAAGGGTCCTCCACGACCCACTAAGCATGGGCGAGTCGGTAAGCAATAGCGCTAGCGGTTAAACGCAACTACAAGGTAGTCCTAGACGACAGGATTGCACGGCTTAAAGCAAAATCCATGGGGCTAGCGGTTAAGGGTACAATAGGTCTCTTGAAGCTAACCTATGATAAAGGCAGCATCTGATAGAACATGTTAATCAGCCTGAGTTCCCAGTCCGTTAAGAATGCGATATACGGGATGGCTTACTGTGAACATGGAGAGATAAAGCTTAGAGGCCTCTGGGCAGCATTATAGTATTGGGGATAAACGTTGTCAAAAGTCATCAGAGTCAAATACGAGAAAGGCGTGCTGAAGCCCCTAGAACCCTTAGTACTGAGGGAGGGGGAGGAAGTGGAGGTCGTTATCAAGCACAGGATGTTCGAGGAGAAGGATTATCGGGAGCTAGTGGACTACCTTGCAAGTCTTCCCAAGGGTAAGGTAGAACTACTTGATCTAGTGGAGGAGCTGTATCTTGAGGAGGCTCTTCGTTGATGCCAATATATTCATCCGCATAATATTCAACAAAGAACACGGTCTCCTTGAACACCTAGTAGGAACAGAGCCTTACACCTCTACCCACGTCCTGGAAGAGGCGGCATACAAGCTCATAGCCCTCTCCATAATCGAATCACAGGGACCCGTGAGCGCCTACAAGGTGAGGAAGCTATTCGAGAAGGGAGCCGCGGAAGAGACCATTAGAGCTAGACTGGTTGCACTCGATAGGATAGCTGGGAAGCTAAATGTAATCCCACCAACATACAGTGACTTCAAAGAAAGCGAGAAAATAGCATTGGAGCACAAGCTGTTGCCAAGCGACGCCCTAATCGTGGCAATCATGAGGAGAGAGGAGATAAAAGAAATACTAACACTAGACAGCGATTTCGAAAGGGTACCCTGGCTAAGGATTATACCCTAGCCCTTTACACACTTACATTAGCTGAATAGCGATTCACGATCTCAATTTACGTAATCAGGACTGAAAAGGCCCCAGCCGAGTCTCGCTGCTTCGCCATAGTACTCCTACTGGGCTGGCTGGGGGTAAGGGTTTTCACTCTAAACGTTAATTATAACTTGGCATGACCCTTTTACTCGCTGGAGAGGGTCATCTAAGCGGGGTGCACCTCTTGGGGGACCCCTATAAGCCCGTGGATCTTGCGGAGTTCTACAAATTCTTCAGGTGGTATAGTAGGCCCGATGACCCGGAGGCCCGCGCTAGGTTTGATGCGATAAAGGGGTTCATGAAGGGCCTCATATCTCGTGGCATACTTGATGAGGCCATCGGGTCCGGCAAGGCTAGGGTTCTCGATGTGATGGGGGCGTCTGGGATAGCTGGCATAGCCCTAGCATGGGCCCTTAACTCGAGTGGTGTCGAAGCCGAGGTTATGGTCACCGACTTGAGGGACGGGGAGCTGGGAATGGCTGATGAGTGGCTTAGGATGGCCAGGCTCGAGAACTCAGTCAGGCTCGAGACCCTCAGGGCTAATGCCACCAGGCTTCCAGAAGCCCTAGGGGGGAGGGAGTTCGATATCGTAGTCCTCTGGGGCAGTAGCCTACCACATCTGGACGTCTACGACCTCCACTTGTTCATGGCGGGGGCTAGAGAGCTTCAGCCGAGACACGGCGTGATATTGATGGAGCAGTTCAGCTTACTACCGAGGATCCTTGTGTATAACATGTTCAAGCACATATTGGTCGAAGGCGACGCCCTGACTTTGTTCAGGGAGTACGATGACTCCCGAGGAGTCCAAAGGCGCCTGGTCTACGCGCTCCCGGAGCTAAGGTACATGGGTATTATAGAGGCCAGGTTATGGGAGACAAGCCAGGTCATGGCCACCGCCTGGATTTACTATAGGAGATTGGAGACCCTGGACTACACTGAAGGCAAAAGGTCATCCAAAGTCATAGTAGCCCGCAACCCGAGAGGCCAAGCACCAAGCTGGAAAGAATTATTCGAGACTCATCCACTAAGAAATGCGGGAAGGGTCCCCCGCTAGAGGTTCGACCCTTAAAGCCGAGAAAAAAGAATACCGGAGGATACAGCCTATATTAATAAGTATGGAAAGATATATGGCGGGCCCTCCGGATTTTAAACCCAGCACCCCGGCTCTGGAGACCTGCGCTATAGAAAACTAATGTTGCTCAAGTTCGTGAAGAGACGCAGCATCTGATAGAATAGAACTAATAATCATCTCTGAGTTACCGGTCTGTTAAGAATGCGATATACGGGATGGCTTACTGTGAACATGGAGAGATAAAGCTTAGAGGCTTCGGAGCACTGTTATACTAATGGGGATAAACATTGTCTAAGGTGATAAGGGTCAGGTATGAGAAGGGCGTGCTTAAACCCTTGGAGCCTCTAGAGTTTAGGGAGGGAGAGGAGGTACTTGTCAAGGTTATAGCGGTTGAGGAGAGGAGGAAGCTCCTAAGGAGGAACCGGGGAGCTCTAGGCCCTGCTCCCAAGGAGCTTCTCGATAGGTTCATGTTGGAGGCTGAGGAGCAGTAATGCTATTCCTAGATACCAACGCTATAATCTATTATCTCCACGATGTTAAACACTACTCTCAAGTAGTAGAGGAC
>JALWDA010000073.1:135302-138446 GCA_027014955.1 Desulfurococcales archaeon
GTAGAGGACATAATCTCGAGTGAGGACGAGCTATACACTAGTATCCATTAATAGGTGAGGCAGTATTCACCATAGGCTCTTATTGGCGCTCTGTCTTCTTGCTAGTGTTCCTCGGCATGTTTCCAAGAGAGTTTCTATGGAAGTCTGGTGTAGGGCACGTGTATAGCCATTTGCTTACATTTTTCTCTGCATAGGCTTTGCTACTTCTCTCCTAAGTCTCTTAGGAGACTATCTACTAGGTTGTTGTTGATGTAGAATCCCTGCTCCTTGAGCTTCTCTATTGCGGGTTTAACCTCTCTTATCAGGCCTTTCAGCTTCAAGGTTTTTAGGAGGCTAGGGTGCCTATGATTCTTAGACCTAGTCTTTTTGCTAACTTTCTTCCCTTGAGGTCGTCTATTACTAATAGGCTGCTTTTCTCCAGGGCTAGTGCTATTGTCTCAGCCTCACCTTCGTCGACAACGGTCTTCATCACGGTGACGAGTCTCTTATCACGAGGCTCCTCCACAGACAGAAAACCAAGGCTCTGAAAATATTTTCTCTCCTTAACGCTGAGCTCCCTCATGACGCTAGGTGGAACAACTATCCTCTGGAATAGTCGGCTAAGCCTCTCCAGTAGCCCTGCGTGCTTGAGGGCTATGAGGGGAGAAGTATTTGAAACCGCGACACTAGTCTCCTGCCCTTCCCGCGAGTTTTTCTGCAATCTTCAACTCCCCCTCCAGCTCCTCCTCGTCTAGATTGATTATGTCGACTTTTCTCCTTGAGAGCTCCCTCATGAAGTCCTCGACGCAGAGACTGGCGAGTTCGGCAGCTTGCTTGAGGGTTAGTTTACCTTCACGGTAAAGTTCAACAGCGAGGAGGAGCCTAGCTTCAGCCTCATCTAAAGCGATATGTTCAGGTACGCTTATTTTCAAAATCCTGGCTCCGGTATAGCTCAACCTTGTAACTCCTATATAAGCAATGTATGCTAAATCCTTAAATATTGATTGATAACTATCATGTGATGGGCCCATCGTGATTCGGACCCGGTACCTCCAGCTCCGGAGGCTGACTCTTATAAGCTTTCGTCCCAGAAGCTGATTTTAATCTGGGACGCTTAGGTGTGGTTTTCATACATGGTTATCCAGCACATGGGACAGTTTAGTTTTTGAAGAGATAGTATCATTAGAATTGATTTCAACCTACTGCGCTAGTTTAAAAAGGAGACAGCAATTTTACCGGGGTATCGTTATGGGGTGTACTGTATTCGGATTACGCAATCAGTTAAAACTAATACCAAGCATGTCATAATCGTGCTCTTATAGACCTAAACATTATAATACATGTATTCTAACAAGCTGAACACTCACATATTGATAAAACGCACTTTTAACAAAACCCTGCCTTAAAGAGATTGTTGTTATGGTCGCGCAATAATATTTCAATGTCTTCCTGAAATGGAGAGTGTAGATTATACGCTAGAAGCCTAAGAGATATTAGCTATAAAGCATATAGCTAAGCACCGGGTACTAGAGTCTTGCCTGCATCAACTAGTGGTAGAAGCGTGAAGCTTGTTAAACCGGGTGAGCTAGACAGGGTGCCGCCCGGCTATTGGGCTGCTATTGTTGATGGTAAGGTTATAGCTTGGGCCGCTAGTCTCAATAAGCTGTTAACGATAATGGAGAATAAGGGGTATAAGAGAAACGAGTACGCCGTAATAAAGGTTCCACCAGACGAACTGCTGGTAGCCAAAGCAGGTTAAACGGGATATAAGCGTGGCAAAACAACTAGTATTCGACTACGTCGAGAGACGGGGCAGGCCATACCCACTAGTACCCGTGAATTTACGAGCCCGAGAGGAATTAACCATATACGCTCTCGTAGACAGCGGTGCAGTTGTAAGTCTTTTCCCCGAAGACGTTGCAAACGCTATAGGGCTTGACCTAGAGTAAGGGAGAGATGCTTTACCTGGCTGGGGTAGGAGGGTACATAAAGGGGGACGCATGTCCCAGAAGTGGAAGTCGTGATAAGAGCACTTAGGCTAAGAATTCCAGCAGTCTTCGTACCTTATATGCCTATAGAGTTGGCGGTCCTTGGAAGAAAAGGTTTCTTCGAGGCCTTCGAAGTAACGTTCAGAGAGTGGGAAAGAAAACTAATAATAATGTCAAGAAACACGTGACCATTGACTAGCTATGATATCTAATATTTATGTGGCTGGCCCGCCGGGATTCGGGGCCTGGGGGTCTCCGGCTCCGGAGGCCGACACTTAAATACCTTCGTCCCATAGCTCTCCATTATTTTGGGACGCTTCTGTAACTCATTAATACTCGATAGGGTAACGTATGGGACAAGGGACTAGATTATATTAATGATGCAATTCAGAATATTGTTTGGCTAATTTTTGATAAATAGTTTGTTGTAGTCGCTCGTGTCTAGGATGTAGTATGCTTCAGCTCTGTACTTTTCCACGTTTATCAATCATGATATCTTATCAGTACTTACAAGTACGCCGGAGACAAGGCTAGCCGTGGCGATATAATACGTATCTATAGCCCTGCAAGCTGTTCGCAAAGCGATATCAAGAAGTAGCTCATAGTCAATATCCTCTACAATTATAACCCTATCAATTATTTCCTCATACAGCCTCCTAGCAATCTCCCTCGGCTTCCTACGAACCAGCTGGGCAACCAGCTCCACACCAAACAATTGAGGCTCGAATACGCTAAGAGCCTCTTTATCAATAATCTGGAAGAGATCCGCGCTCTTCCACTTCTCTCATCGCTATAGATAAAGAGCCTGTCAATGAAAACTGATACATCAACGACTATGTTCATAGTATAGGCTACCTCATCTCCCTTAGGAACTCCTCCAACACATCATACTCAACCTTCTCAGAATACCGGTCAAGCACCTCCTCCAGGCCCTTAGACACGCTAGCCTTACTAGAACTGAACAGTTTCCTCACACCATTCTTGGAGAGACGGAACTTCACAACAGTCGGCACGACCTTTCACCAAATTACGCTATGTCTATCCGGTTTCTTAACTTCTTCCCAAATCTATTTCCTTTCTATCATGGAATAAAACAACCAATAAATCATAGTGGCGGGCCCGCCGGGATTTGAACCCGGGGTCTCCGGCTCCGGAGGCCGGCGCCCTGGTCCTGGCT
>JALWDA010000074.1 GCA_027014955.1 Desulfurococcales archaeon
GCCCTCTGCTGCCCCTTTATCTCCTTCTCGCCCACGAAGGCCAGCTCCTTCACGTTGGCCATCGCCTTGATGGTGGGGGCGAGCCTCTCCAGACTCCTCCTCACGTCCTCGCTCGCGGGGGCTAGGAGGAGGCGGGAGAGGGGCCTCCTAACGTTTATGTTGGCCTTCATGCGGAGGGCCGCCACCGCCTCTATGAGCTCGCGGGCCCTCTCCATGTCCTGCTCGAGCTGGGGGTCTATCCACTCCTCCACCACGGGGGGGAGGCGGTGGAGGTGTATGCTCTCCTCCCCGTGTCCCCCGGCCTCGCGGAAGAGGTTCTGGTACAGGTACTCGGCGAGGAAGGGCGTGAAGGGCGCCATTGCGCGGAGCCAGTCCCAGAGGACCCTGTACAGGACCGCGTAGGCGGCTGTCTTCTCGGGGGTGGGCTCCTCGCTCCAGACCCTCCTCCTTATCAGCTTTATGTACCAGTGGCTCACGTCCTCGACCATGAAGCTCCTGAGCAGCCGGGCGGCCCGGTGGAGCTCGTAGCGGTCCATGGCCTCCCGGTACTCTCGGAGGACGGTGGAGAGCCGGGATAGTATCCACCGGTCCTCGTCCTGTAGGCTGCCCGCCACGCTCTCCAGGGGCGTCTCCCTGGGGTCGTAGCCGTCGAGGCTCATGTAGGTGCTGGCGAAGCTGTGGACGTTCCAGAAGACGGTGAAGTCCCTCCTCATCTGCTCGAGGCCCTTGAAGCTGAACCTCAGGTCCTCCCAGACGGTGTTCTGGAGGAACCAGAACCTCACAACGTCCCGGGGGTAGCGTGTTATCAGCTCCTCGAACTCCACGTAGTTGCCCAGGCTCTTGTGCATCTCCTGCCCGTGCTCGTCCAGCATGAACCCATGCACGAGGACCGTGAGGTAGGGGGTCTGCTCGAATCCTATGACCCCGCTCCTCATGAGGCTGAAGAACCAGCCCCTTATCTGGTCGTGGCCCTCCACGATGAAGTCCACGGGCCGGAGCTCCTCCCACATCCTCTTCTCACGCGGGTAGCCCAGGCTGGCGTAGAAGCTGACCCCGCTATCGAACCAAACATCAAGTACGTCGGGCACCCTCCTCATCGTGCCCCCGCACTTGGGGCACCGGAGCTCGACACGGTCCACCCAGGGGCGGTGGAGGTCGGGGGGCCTCTTGCCCCCGTGCCTCTCGAGCTCCTCCACGCTCCCCACAGCTATGACGTGGCCGCAGTCGCGGCACCTCCAAAGGGGTAGGGGGATGCCCCAGTACCTCTGCCTGCTTATCACCCAGTCCCTGAGGTTCCTGAGCATGTTTTCGAACCGGGTCTTGGCCCATTCGGGCCTCCAGTTGACCCGCTGGGCCTCGCTGAGGAGCTTGGTCTTGAGCCTGGTTACCCTTATCACCCACTGGCCCGTCGCCCTGAGGAGGAGGGGGGTCTTGCACCTCCAGCACACGGGGTACCTGTGGACCACACGGGCCTCGTGGAAGAGGGCGCCCTTGCCGCGGAGGACCTCGAGGACCCTCGCGTTGGCGTCTCCCCTGAAGTATAGGCCCGCGAAAACTCCTGCATCCCGCGTCATCCTACCCTGGTCGTCCACGAGGGAGACCACGGGAATGCCCAGCCTCTTCGCAACCTCGTAGTCCACGTCACCGTGGCCCGGGGCCGCGTGTACGAGCCCTGTGCCCTCGTGGGCGGTCACCGCCTCGGGGGCCATCACGACCCTGTGGTGCTGGGCGAGGACCCTCTTCTGCGCGTCGACCACGTCGTCGAGGGGGTTGTTGTATGTTAGGCCCTCCAGCCTCTCGCCGGGGAGCTCCTCTAGGACCTCGTAGTCCTCGACCCCCGCCTCCCTCATAACGGGCTCGAGGCGTTCCTTGGCGAGTATAAGGACCTCTCCCCCCACCCTCACGCGGACGTATGTGAGCTCGGGGTGGGCCATGACGAAGGTGTTGGCGGGGAGGGTCCAGGGGGTGGTGGTCCAGATGAGGAGGCTCTCCCCGGGCCTCTCCCTCAGGGGGAACTTGACGTAGATGCTGGGGTCCTCCAGCTCCCTGTACTCGCTCACCTCGTAGTCGGCGAGGGTGGTCTCGCACCGGGGGCACCAGTGGACGACCCTGTAGTCCTGCTCGAGGAGCCCCTTCTCCCAGGCCTGCTTGATGAGCCACCATCCGCTCTCAATGTACTCGTTCTTGTAGGTGATGTAGGGGTTGTCCCAGTCCATGCTCGCGCCTATCTCCTCGAACTGCCTGTTCATGGCCTTGATGTTCTCGGCGGCGAACCTCCTGCACTCCTCTATGAAGCGCTCGACCCCTATCCTCTCCTCTATCTCCTTCTTGGTCTTAACACCAAGCATCTGCTCTACCTTGACCTCGATGGGCAGGCCGTGCGTATCGTACCCGGGCTGGCTCCACACGTTATAGCCCTGCATCCGCTTGTAGCGGAGAACCACGTCTTTGATGACCTTGTTCCAAGCCGTGCCCGGGTGGATGCTCTGGGCGCTGGCATAGGGGGGGCCGTCGAGGAAGTAGAACTTCCTCCCCGCGCCCGGGCGGTAGTTGAGCCTCTTCTGGAGGCCCATTTCCCTCCAGAGCTTCTTGACCTCGTCCTCGATCCGGAACTGGTCGTACCGGGTCTTGGAGAGCTTGTCCCTCACGGGGGCCATGGGGGTCATCCTCCGAATAACGTGGTAGTTCGAGCTTCGGTAGAAACAAGCCCAAGGTAGGCTCTACGGGTTGGAGCCAAGGGGTCACCGGGGCTCCTGTCAACTGGGGGGTGAGCGGCTGATAATACGCATCCCCTCCGCAGAAGCCGAGGGAGGATGGCTACACTCTCCATAGGGGTGGGCTCCCCCCTTATATGCTTGACCATACGCAGGTAGCCATTGCGGTTGACCGGCTGCCCACTCTTCTGTTGATTCTGGTTTTTAATGGGACACCAAATTTATAGTATCTTGGTATCCTAAGAGAAACCGGGTAACCGGGATGACGAGGGAGGAGGCCCTGCGCCGGGCCCTAAGGGAGGCCCTGGAGGAGTGGAGGCACCAGGAGCTGCCCCCACGCATGGTGCCCCGGGATGGCGTCGATGAGATAATCCCCCGGGAGGGGGGAGAGGCCCGGGCCCTGGTGGGGCCGCGCAGGGTGGGCAAGACCTACGCCATGTACCAAGCTGTCAAGACCCTGGAAAACCAGGGTGTCCCGAGGACCAGGATAGTGTACATTGACTTCGAAGACCCCCGGCTCACTGGCATGAGGCCCAGGGACGTGGGTGTCCTGATAAGGGTCCTGGAGGAGTACTCGGGGGGGCCGAGGCCACTCCTGTTCCTCGACGAGGTCCAGGCCCTGGAGGGGTGGGGCGGCCTCGTTAGGGTCCTCCACACCGGGGGTACGGTGTCAGCCTCACGGGCTCCTCCTCCAAGCTGCTGGCCCGGGAGGTTGCGGCCTCCCTCCGGGGGCGCTACCGCTCCACTCTCCTCCTGGGCTTCTCCTTCCGAGAGTTTCTGAGGGCAAGGGGAGCCCCGTTACCGCAGGGTGAGGCCCCGGTGGACAGCATTGGGGAGGCTCGTCTGAGGGGCCTCCTAGAAGAATACATGACCATGGGGGGCTACCCCCAGGTCGTCCTAAGCGATGACACGTCCCTGGCCCGGGACCTGGTGGACACGGTGCTTTACCGGGACGTGGTTGAGCGTCATGGGGTCAGGGACACCTCCTCCCTCAGGCTTTTCCTCCGGCTCCTCCTAAGGAGCCTGGGAGGATATTTCTCTCTCAGCAAGGCCCACAGGACCTTCAAGAGCCTGGGCATAGGCAAGTCCAAGAAGACCCTCCTGAGCTACTTCCACTACTTCCAGGAGGCCCTTTTCATAATAGGCCTGGAGAAGATTGGTAGGGGCCTAGAGCCGGTGAAACAGCCCTACAAGATACACCCGGTGGACAACCTCTACTACCACACCCTGGGCGGGCCCCTCCCCCGGGGCAAGATGATGGAGTCCCTGGTAGTGCAGGAAATGGTGAGAAGGGGGCTGGAGGGCAGGCTCTTCTACTGGAGGGACACCCGGGGCGCGGAGGTGGACATAGTGGCGCTCGAGGGCGACAGGCCCGTTCTGACCCAGGTCACCCACGCCCTGGAC
>JALWDA010000075.1 GCA_027014955.1 Desulfurococcales archaeon
CTCTTGAAGGGGGCCCTGGGGGCGCTCTCTATAAGTATCATCGTGTAGGGGTGCTTGGGGTTCTTGAAGACCTCCTCAGGCAGTCCCTCCTCCACTATCTTCCCAGAGTACATGACTGCTATGCGGTCGCTTATGTTCCAGACCACTCCCAGGTCGTGGGCTATGAATACTATGCTGTTACGCATGCTCTCGTGGAGCTCGAGTATAAGGTTCAGTATCTGCGCCCTTATGCTCACGTCGAGGGCGGAGACCGGCTCATCCGCTATAATGACCTCGGGTTCCATTGCAATCGCGCGGGCTATGGCAACCCTCTGCTTCTCACCGCCGCTGAGCTCTACGGGGTACTTGTAGGCGTGGTCGGGGTTGAGGCCCACCCTCTCGAGTAGCCCGAGGGTCCTCTCAATGACCTCGTCACGAGTCAGGCCGGGGTTCTTCTCCAGTATAGCCTCGGCGAGGATGTCGCTCACCAGCATGCGGGGGTTTAGGCTCGCGTCGGGGTTCTGGAATATAATCTGGAGCCTGTGCCTGACCTCCCTCCCCTCCCTGCTCTTCAGCAGTTTGAAGAGGTCCCTGCCCTTGTAGAGTACCTGGCCCTCGGTGGGCTTGCTGAGACCTATGAGGACCCTGCCAAGGGTGCTTTTACCCGAGCCACTCTCCCCCACAAGTGCCAGTATCTCGCCTCTCCTGACCTTGAGGTCAACTCCGTCGACCGCCCTGACGTAGCCAACCACCTTGCCCATGACCCCTCCCCTTATGGGAAAGTACTTCTTGAGGCCCCGGGCCTCCAGCACCACGTCTACTTCACTCGGTTCTACACGCTCCCTGGTCGCCTGCATTGACATCCCGACCAACCCCCCTCTAGGACTCGTGGAGAAGGCAGGCGGCCCGCCATCCTGGTTTTATCTCAATAAGGTGGGGCTCCCTCTTGCTGCATTCGGGGAAGGCCTTGGGACAACGGGGGTGGAAGCGGCAGCCTGGCGGGGGAGTTATGAGGCTGGGAGGGTAGCCCTTTATTGCGGGGTACTTCTTCTTTCGCTCGAACCCGAAGCTCCCGAGGAGAGCCTCCGTATATGGGTGCTGGGGGTTGTTTACCACCTCCCTAGTGGGGCCTATCTCGACGATCTTGCCCGCGTACATCACCATTATCCTGTCAGTTATCTCCGCCAGCAGGTTCAGGTCGTGGGACACGAAGAGTACCGTCATGCCCAGGTCCCGCTTCAGGTCCATGAGGAGCTCTATGATCTCGGCCTGGATGGTCACGTCCAGGGCGCTCGTTGGTTCATCGGCTATGAGTAGCTTGGGTCGTGCGGCTATGCCCATGGATATGAGGACCCTCTGCCTCATGCCCCCGCTGAGTTGATGGGGGTAGCTGTGGGCCCTCCTCTCGGGGTCAGCCATCCGCACCATCTTTAGTACCTGCACGGCCCTGTCCAGCGCCTTCTTTGGTTTCACACCCTCGTGCGCCTCGTATACCTCTGCTATCTGGAAGCCGTTTGTGAAGAGGGGATCCAGGTAGGTGACGGGGTCCTGGAATACCATTGCAATGTCCTTGCCCCTTATCCTCCGGTACTCCTCGGGGCTCAGCTTTGTCAGGTCCCTGCCCTCGAAGATTATCTGACCTCCCTCAATCCTGCCCGGGGGGGACACGAGGCCCATTATGGCCGAGATAAGCGTGCTCTTACCCGAGCCACTCTCCCCCGCTATCCCCAGGACCTCGCCTCTCCTGACCTCGAAACTGACGCCATCCACTGCCTTGACGACACCCTGGGGGAGGTGGTAGTAGACCCTAAGGTCCCTCACGCTCAGCAGCGTCTCACCGTCCACCCTTGTCACCTCCTATATGCCCCTGCCCGGGGGTCAAGCGCGTCCCTGAGACCATCTCCAACGAGGTTGAAGGCCAGCGCTGTCAGCAGTATGAAGATGCCCGGGAAGGTAACAACGTGGGGGTAGCTGAAAAGATAGGTCCTGCCGCTGCCCAGCATAGCCCCCCACTCTGGGGTGGGGGGTTTGACCCCCAGGCCTAGGAACCCCAGGCCGGAGGCTATTAGTATGGTGAAGCCCAGGTAGTAGGAGGACTGGACAATGACCGTGGGGAGAACGTGGGGGAGTATGTGCTTCCTCATAATGTAGAAGCCCGACTTGCCCATAGCCCGGGCAGCTATTACGAACTCCCTTGACTTGGCCTGTAGGGTCAGGCCCCTGACCAGCCTTATGTACACGGGGATGGTGCTTATCCCTATTGCCAGAACGAGGTTCGTGACACCAACCCCCATAACGGCGATAAGGGCTATGCTGAGTATGATTATGGGGAATGCTAGGAGGACGTCGGTTATCCTCTGTATAATGCTATCCACCACCCGTCCATAGTAGCCCGATACAAGCCCGAGGAACACTCCCACAACGCTTCCCAGAAACACGCTTGCAAGTGCTATACCGATAGAGTACCGTGCTCCAACTATTATCCTGCTCAGAATATCCCTTCCAAGCTCGTCCCTACCGAAGGGGCTGTCCCAACTGGGCGGCTCCAGCTTCCTCCTTAGATCGAACGCGTAGGGGTCCTCGGGGGCTATGTAGGGCCCCAGTACTGCGAGGACCAACATGAACCCCAGTATGAATGCTCCTGCAACCGCGCCCTTGTTTGCCCTAAACTTATAGAGGGCCCTGCGGCGGGCGGCCCTCTTGGCCTCCCTTATCTTGGCCTGGATGTCCCCAATACCACTTGTGCTGACCTTTACTCCTCGGCCGCCCATAGCTGCTCCCTCACCCTAGGGTCTATGATGGCGTATATCACGTCGACTATCAGGTTGATGAGCACGAACATCGTGGCGAAGACGATGACGATGCCCTGTATAAGGGGATAGTCCCTGTAGCTTATCGCGTCGATTAGCAGGGTCCCAAGCCCAGGCCAGGCAAATACCGTTTCTGTGAGTATCGCGCCCCCGAGAAGAGTGCCCAGCTGTATGCCCATTATCGTGATTATGGGGACGGAGGCGTTCTTGAGCGCGTGTCTGTATATGACTATCCTCTCGCTGAGCCCCTTTGCCCTAACAGTAGTTATGTAGTTCTCTCCCAGAACCTCCTGGAAGCTGGCCTTGGTTATCCTCATTAGGTTGCCCATGAGAAGCAAGCTGAGGGTGAGGGCAGGGAGTATTATGCTTGAGGGAGAATCAGCGCCGCTGCTTGGGAGCCACTTGAGCCTAACGGAGAACAGGTATATGAACATGAGGCCCATCCAGTATATGGGCATTGAGGAGCCTATCAGTGCAAACACTGTGGCCAGATAACCCCGGGCGCTATAGGGCCTCAGGGCAGCCATGATGCCCAAGGGTACCCCTAGGATTACGGCCAGGAACTCAGAGACCAGGGCCAGCTGAATCGTGTATGGGAGTCTCTCCATTATCTCCCCAATGACGGGCGTGCCGAACCTTATCGACGTGCCCAGGTCTCCCGTGAACACGTCCTTCATGTAGTCGATGAACTGGACATAGAGGGGCCTGTTGAGGCCGAGTATCTCCCTTATCCTCTCCACATCCTCTTCAGTCGCCTCTATACCCGCTATGAGACGGGCCGGGTCTCCTGGGAGCATTCTTATGAGAATGAACATGAACAGCACTACGCCTATCAGAGTAGGTATGGCCTGGAGGAGCCTCTTCGCGACATACTTTGCAAGAGTCACTCCCCCCTCAGCCCCCCGGTGATCACATTCATACTAGACAAGCAGCTACAAGTATTGGGGGAACCCTCCTTCCCTAATAAGGCTGTCCCATTGTAAGCCCACCCTGGCCATATACGAGGAGTGTTTAGCCACCGTTGATGGCCGAACCTTAATCAACCGAGGGTATCAAGATTGACAGAAAGAAGTGCCTAATCTCCCCCTGCCACGAGACTAGGTACGGTGGTGTAGAATGGCCTTGGCCATAGTAGCGTTCTACATGCTAGGAGTGGTGGCTTTGCTAGCCGACATGGTGTATGAGGGCGGGCGCTCCGTGCTGGGGCCTTACCTGTCCTTTCTCCAGGCCTCCGCGATTGTCGCGGGTGTTGTGAGCCTGGGGGACGTTCTGAGCTATCTGGCCCGGGGAGTGTCGGGGCTCCTGTCCCGCAGAATGGG
>JALWDA010000076.1 GCA_027014955.1 Desulfurococcales archaeon
AGTGCTCCCAGCACTCCCCCCTCGGTGGCGTCGTGCATGGCCTTGGCCAGCCTCCTCCAGGCGAGGTCCACGGCTACGTCAACCACGCTTATGTCGCCGGGGAAGGCCGCGGCCTCCTCTACTACCACGCGGGAGACACCCCTCTCCTCTAGGAGGCCGGCGAAGTCAGTGGCGAGGATCTCCATCCCCTCTCGGCCGGCCCAGCCGACTAGGACTATCCTGTCCCCCGGAGACATTGCGCCCGTGGGGGTTAGGCAGTCCCGACAGGCGCATCCGTAGACGAAGGCGGCCACAACCGGCTTCTCCAGGCCCGGCGACGCCTCGGTGTGGCCCCCCAGCACCTCTATCCCGAGGCGCGCCGCCTCCCTGCCTAGGGCCTCTGCTATCCTCTCCGCCTCCCCCGGCGGGGTCCCTGGGGGGAGTAGTATGAGGGTCTGCGCCCAGAGGGGCCTAGCCCCCGTGGCTGCCACGTCATTGGCCGCTACTATCACCGCTAGCCTGGCCGCGTCTCCCACTGCCTCGGTTATCGGGTCCCCGTGTGCCACCCGGGGGCAGCTGCCCAGGTCGACTACCCCGGCGTCCTCTCCTGGGGCCGGCGGGAGTAGTGTTGAGGGCCTCGTCACCTGGTGTATTTTCTCGACTATCCTAGCAGTTACCCCCAGCGGGTACTTGCCCACGCTACCATTCTTCCCTTGCAAGCCTGGCTGCCTCCACCATGTTCCTAAGCTTGGCCCTCGCTATCTCCCTAGGCAGCCTCTTTAGGCCGCAGTCGGGGTCTACGTAGACCTTCTCGGGCGGCAGTATGCCCAGGTTCATCAGCTTATCTATAGCCTCCTTGATCTCCTCCACTGTCTCGACCTGGGTGGAGTGCACGTCTACTACTCCATAGCCCAGCTCTTTATCGTAGCCGTACTCCTTGAGGTAGGGTAGCAGGCGGAAGTCGCTGTTCTTGAACTCCAGGTCGAACTGGTCCACGGGGTAGTCTAGTATGTAGGGGAGTATCTTCTCCACTCTCCCGAAGCATATGTGTACTATTGTCTTGGCCTCTATGCCCTTAACCATGTATTCTAGGGCCTCGCCGAGGAGCTCCGCCTCCTCCCTGACGGGCCTCGTGGATAGGGCTGGCTCGTCTATCTGTATGTACCGGGCCCCCGCCTCGACCAGGGCCTCTATCTCCCTCCTTAGGACGCGGGCCAGCTCCATTATCGCCTCCTTCCTGTCCTTGTAGTAGAGGTCGAAGCTCCACTCGAGCATGGTGTAGGGGCCGGTTATGATGCCCTTCACCGGCCTCCCCCGGGCGTACTTGCTGG
>JALWDA010000077.1 GCA_027014955.1 Desulfurococcales archaeon
AACTCCCTCTCCAGCCTCTCCTGCACGATCTCCATGTGAAGCATTCCCAGAAAGCCGCACCTGAATCCAAACCCCAAGGCTGCAGAGGTCTCAGGCTCAAAGGAGAACGAGGCGTCGTTGAGGCTTAGCTTCTCCAAAGCGTCCTTCAAAAGCTCGTAGTCTGCCGCCTCAACAGGGTACAAGCCGGCAAACACCATGGGCTTCATCTTGGTGAAACCGGGGAAGGGCTCCTCTGTTGGGTTGCTGGCCAAGGTGATGGTGTCTCCCACCTGGGTGTCACGGACCTGCTTTATTCCAGCAATCAGGTATCCCACCTCGCCCGCAGAGATGCTCTCAACCTTCAGCATCTCAGGAGAGAAGACCCCCACCTCTTCAACCAGAAACCTCTTTTGGGTTGACATCAGGAGGATCTCATCTCCCGCCTTCACCTCTCCGTCTATCACCCTAACCGTGGTGACCACTCCTCTGTAGTTGTCAAACCAGGAGTCAAAGATGAGGGCCTTTAGAGGAGCCCTCACATCCCCCTTGGGCGGAGGAATCCTCTCAACCACTGCGTTGAGCACCTCCTCTATGCCAATGCCCTTCTTGGCACTAACCAAAAGGGCCTCTTGGGCATCTATGCCAAGCACCTGCTCAATCTCTTCCTTAACCCTATCCACATCGGCACTCGGCAGGTCTATCTTGTTTATCACCGGTATGATCTCAAGGTCGTGTTCTAAAGCGAGGTAGAGGTTTGCTATTGTCTGGGCCTCCACCCCCTGACTTGCGTCCACAACAAGAAGTGCCCCTTCGCAAGAGGCCAGACTGCGAGACACCTCGTAGGTGAAGTCAACGTGGCCTGGGGTGTCTATGAGATTCAAAACGTACAATTCACCGTTGTAATGGTAGTTTATGCGCACGCTCTGGGCCTTTATTGTTATGCCCCTCTCTCGCTCAAGGTCCATCTTGTCCAAGTACTGGTCCCGCATCTTCGTGCCCTGCACCGCCCCTGTGCGCTCAAGGATCCTGTCTGCAAGGGTGGACTTGCCGTGGTCTATGTGGGCTATGATGGAGAAGTTTCTCAGGTGCTTCTGGTCAACCGTTTCTACTCTCTGGCTATTCAACTGCTCTCTCCAGATACCGCTCAAGATCCTCTATGGTCTCAAACACCTTACTGGCGGTTATGCGAACCACCCAGTTCTCTTTCATAGGGGTTATCGCCCAGACCTCTACCCCACTCTTGTGGGCTTCCCACATCTCTACTCCCGTTCCCATGCTGGCTGTGGGAAGATAGGCCACCACCAGCTCTGAGCCCTTCACAAGGTCAATG
>JALWDA010000078.1 GCA_027014955.1 Desulfurococcales archaeon
TACCCACCCTCGTGTACCACCACGTCTATGCTCTCGCCGGACTCCTCAGAGACATGGCCCCCCTTCACAACAACGATTCGCGGCCCGTATTCCCGCCTGATAAAACGCCCCGCCTCCACGGCGTCGTCGAGCCCCTCTATTCTCCTCCCCCACAGCACCTCGGCCTCCATCCTGTTGGGCGTCACTACTGTTGCTAGGGGTAGGAGCTTCTCCCTCAGAGCATCCACAGCATCCTCCCTCAGCAGCCGGGCCCCGCTCTTCGCCACCATAACGGGGTCGACCACGAGGGGGAACCCGTACCTCGCCACCACCTGGGCCACCGCGTCTATTATACCAGCGTTGCTGAGCATGCCCGTCTTCGCCGCGTCCACGCCCAGGTCGTCGGCAACCGCCTCAACCTGCGCCACAACCATCTCAGGCGAGGCGTCCTGGATAGCACGGACCTCCACCGTGTTCTGGGCGGTAAGGCTCGTGATAGCCGCGGTGCCATGAACGCCTATGGCGGCGAAGGTCTTCAAATCCGCCTCAATGCCAGCCCCCCCGCCAGAGTCGCTTCCAGCTATAGTTAGTGCAACGGGGGGCGCCCTCCTAATCCGGGGAACCAGCTCGCCCACAACCCGGTCCAAGCGACAACCCCTCCACAGGGGCACGGGTCTGACCGTGATGAGTTTTGCCCCCCAGCCATTTTAACCATTCTTACAACATGTGCCCGCAAAGAGGTAATACACGCCGGGTTAACGACGGTAACTAAAATATACTAGGATCACCACCCTAGAAAACAGGATCAACGCCCACGATCCTTCTAGGATCCACCCCGGTGTCCGGGGCCGGGTAGAGGAGCCGGGATCCTGTCTCGAAGCGTGGAGGGTGCTTCGCTTGAGGGTGCTGGACGAGGAGGGCTCGCCCCTGGAGCTGGGCCCCTGCCGCCAGCTGGGCTACTACAGGGTGTGTGGGGAGGAGATGCTACTCGAGCCCCCCTATGCCTCCCTCGCCTTCTACCTGAGGCTCATCTCCCAATGCGCGGGCTCCCTCCACTGCGCAAACGCCGTGCCCGCCTCGGGCCAGCTGGGGCCCGCAAAGCGGCTGGGCCAGGCGACCTTCCAGCGCATGGTCAACGCCCAGGTCATAGACGCCTCCCTTGAGACCAGCCACGGGCAGACCCTCTACCTGAGCCTCACGCAGCCCTACGGCTCCCGCCTCTTCCTAAGGGGCTACCAGGGAGGCCTCTTCGACCTGGCCTCCCACCGGCCCGGGGTCACGCTAGCCGTGAGGGGAATGGGGAGGAGGGGGAGCCCCCTCTACC
>JALWDA010000079.1:0-11438 GCA_027014955.1 Desulfurococcales archaeon
ACTCAACCCCGAGCTAGTTGAAGGAGGGCCCGTGCTGATATTACTAGTCATATCCCTTGCCCCTTTCACGATCCTTATGGGCGTTATAATGAGGCTAAACAAGATTGGAGCCCGAGGCAAGCTAGCCATGTTAGGCATGGCTAGGCTGTTGACTATGCTGTTGCTTGTAGTGCCCCTTGCTGAGTCTTTGGGTGCGCTTGGCGCGGCCCTCGCCTTCCTGGTGGCGAACATTGTCCCGTTGCCCCTGGCATCCAGGCACATGGAGGGGACCCTTGTCATTCTTGCCAAAACATGGGGCGTTCTGGCAGTCTCGTCTCTGGTACTGGGATGGCTTCCCTTGAAGTACCTTGGGGCTCCCTGGCCTCTGGCTTCTGCTTTGGCTGTCGTGGGAGGCCTTGTGCTTGTGCACCTCGCCAACCTTGCCCGATTGGGTGAACTGTTCCATGCCCTGAAGGTCGCTCTACACGAGATATCAGGTCAACACGTCTAGCCCCTCATTTTATGTTACTATTTTCTATCCATACCTTCTTTATGCCAGCTTTGTCAAAGTGCTTGTCCTCACTAGCAATGGCATCCAGGTTGTTAATGACAGTTGTCGCAGCGTGGAGAGCATCTGAAGGAGGGAGCCCGTGTCTGGAGATGAATCTTCTGGCCTCCATGTACTCTCTTAGACCCAGTGTAAGGATGTCAACGTAGGGGAGGACTGCCCTCTCGATAAACTCAAGTGTTTCACTGTAGGGGACGCTGTATTTCTTCTTTGAAATGTACAGGAGTTCGTCGAGGACCAGCACATTAGTATAGAGATGATGCTTGTCAAGAAGCTCTAGCCAGAAGTCTTCAACGAGACTTGCCTCGCTTTCAGGGAGAGGTACGTTTAAGTAGATTAGAAGACTCGCGTCGACAAAAATTCTCAATCCTCAAACTCCTCCTCAAGATCAACATCTGCCAGCTCTCCTAACCGTGCAGGTCTTGCCCCCTTCTTCGCCCTCCTCTTCCTAATCCACTCTATTACCTCAACAGGTGGGGGTACGCCCCTTATTTTCAAACCATCCTCTTCGGGCTCAATCAATGCATAATGCCCTTCCTTTATGTGATATGCTTCTCTAAGCATCTTTGGTATAACAAGCTGGCCTTTTGGTCCGACTTTAATCCTGAGTTTTACCAACATTCACACCAGGTAAAACTACTTGTTAAACTCACGATTTAAGGGTTACCCATGCATATTATATAATACATCATTTGGCACAAAAGGAGTGTTCAGCACCATGCATAGTAACGTAATCTCCCTAATCCCTAGAAAACCCATCAATGATGCATCATATACCAGCACCTGCTTCCTCAAGATAGGCCCCCACTATCTCATCAAGCTTGGGCCTGCCCAGCTCCTCGAGCTCGTACGAGACACGCGCTATTGGTTTTCCAGGGTTTATCAAGCGGGACAGGTCCACGGGTGTCGCCGAAACAATTGCCTCTGAGGGCACGCGTCTAAGCGTCTCCTCGAGGTCCCTCAGTTGCCCGGGCGTGTAGCCCAGGGTGGGCACAACAGGTCCTAGGTGAGGGTGGTCACTATATGCCCTCCTAATACTCCCTACGGCGTAGGGCTTGGGATCTACTATTTTGCCGGCCCCGTACTTCCTCGCAGCAATGTAGGCACCTGCGTGGCCCAGCCCCCCGTGGGTTACTGTGGGGCCGTCCTCGACGGCTACGGCACTTTTTCCCCTCACGAGGCTGGGATTGTCCAAGCTTAGTGGGAGGGCTGCCTCTATCAGGGTGGCCCTG
The DNA here is from genome assembly GCA_027014955.1 of Desulfurococcales archaeon. Taxonomy (GTDB): domain Archaea; phylum Thermoproteota; class Thermoprotei_A; order Sulfolobales; family Fervidicoccaceae; genus JALTXS01. The sequence goes on from JALWDA010000079.1 coordinate 1,780, forward strand.
GGGTTGGCCTTCCGGGTGTTCTCTAGGGTCTTCTCAATGTCCTCGGGCCGCGCTGTGTCCACCTTGGTGACTATGACCACGTCCGCCATCCTAAGGTTCGTCTCGCCGGGGTGGTATGAAAGCTCATGGCCTGCCCGGTGGGGGTCTACTAGGGTTATCCACAATCCGGGCTTGATGAAGGGGGTGTCATTGTTGCCCCCGTCCCACACTATTATGTCGGCCTCCCTCTCGGCCTCTCTGAGCACCCTCTCGTAGTCAATTCCCGCGTAGACCACACTGCCCATCCTGAGGTGGGGCTCGTATTCCTCCCTCTCCTCCAATGTGCACCCTTGTCGGTCGAGGTCCTCAACGGTCTCGAACCTCTGCACCACCTGTCTCTTCAAATCCCCATAGGGCATGGGATGCCTTATCACCGCCACCCTGAGCCCCCTTGCCCTAAGGATGCTGACAACCTTCCTCGTAACCGTGCTTTTGCCCGCCCCTGTCCGCGTCGCCGTAACCGCTATTACGGGGAGCCTGCTCTGCAGCATGGTCTGCTGGGCACCTGGTATCAGGAAGCCCGCGCCTGCTGCACTTGCTCTACTGGCAAGGTGCATCACGTGCTCGTGGCTAACGTCGCTGTAGGAGAAAACTGCGAGCCTAACGCCATTCTCCTTGATGATGTCCTCCAGGCGCTCCTCGGGGACTATGGGTATGCCCTCCTCATAACCGGGCCCCGCAAGCTCAGAGGGGTAAACCCGGCCCTCAATGCCGGGTATCTGCGTGGCGGTGAACGCGACCACACGGTACCGGGGGTTGTTGCGGAAGAGCATGTTGAAATTGTGGAAGTCGCGCCCAGCCGCGCCCAGTATGACCACCTTCACGGGTTCTTCACTAGGCGTGGGTTTCCTCACTGGAGCTATTTCCTTGGCCAAGCCCACTCCACCCCCTCTGTCATGTGTGTGACTTTTATTTATAAAAATGTCACTGGTGAGACAAATCGGTGTGGTGGGGAAAAGAATTTTACAATCCCGCAGGGAAATACAAGCCCGTGCCGAGCCCTACCAGCACTCTTGAGAAAAGGTGCCCAAAATGGAGAAGAGGCCCAGGGTAGGCGAGCTGCCTGGCCCCCGTGCCCGGGAGATAGCGGGTGAAGCCCAGAGGCTTATAGCCCCCCTGACCCAGGACATGGAGCACCTCCCCATCATACCCGAGAGGGGGGAGGGCCCCTGGCTTGTCGACGTGGATGGGAACGTCTTCCTTGACTTCAGCAGCGGCTTCGCTGTGTCAAGCCTCGGCCACGCCCACCCTAGGATTGTCGAGGCGGTTAAGAGGCAGGCTGAGAAGCTCCTCCACTTTCCCCTCCACGACTTCTACCTGGAGCAGGCCAACAGGGTGGCCTCAAAGCTCCTCGCCCACAACCCCTGGGGGGATGGGGGTCGGGTTCTCTTCCAGAACAGCGGTGCCGAGGCAAGCGAGGTGGCCATGAAGATGGCCAAGCACGTGAGGGGGAGGGCCAGGTTCCTCGCCTTCTACGGCGCCTTCCACGGGCGTACCCAGGGCGCCCTGAGCCTAACTGCGAGCAAGTGGGCCCAGCAGGCGGGCTACTTCCCCACAGTGCCCGGAGTGGTCCACGTGCCCTACCCGAACCCCTACCGCAACCCCTGGGGGATAGACGGCTATGAGGAGCCCGACGAGCTGGTTTCACGGGTAATATCGTTTATAGAGGACCTGGTCTTCAGGAACAACCCTCCCCACGAGATAGCCGCTGTCTTCTTCGAGCCCATACAGGGCGAGGGGGGCTACATTGTCCCCCCTAGTGGCTTCTTCCGCGAACTCCGGAGGCTCGCTGACGCGCATGGGATACTCCTGGTGGACGACGAGATTCAGATGGGCTTGGGGCGCACGGGGAGGTTCTGGGCCATAGAGCACTACGGCACCGCTCCCGACTACATACTCTTCGGGAAGGCCGTAGGCGGTGGTCTGCCCCTCTCGGGCATAGTCTACAAGGAAGGCATGGGATACAGCGAGTACGGTTACCACTCCAGCACCTTCGGGGGCAACATAGTGGCCCTGGCCGCAGCGGAGATTGTCATAGGGGAGGCCGAGAGGCTCCTCCCCCACGTTGAGGAGACGGGGAGGTACCTGGGCAGGCGGCTGAGAGAGGTAGCGGAGGGCCGCGACAAGGTGGGCGACGTTAGGGGACTGGGCCTTGCGTGGGCCCTGGAGTTCGTGAGGAACCCTCGAAGCAAAGAGCCCGACCCGGAGGCCAGGGACCGTTTCATCAAGGAGGCTGTCAGACGGGGCCTCATCCTAATAGGATGCGGGGACTCTGCTGTTAGGTTCATACCCCCCCTGAACGTGGGTAGGGAGGAGATAGACACGGCTATGGACATTGTCGAAAAGGCCCTAGACCACGTGCTAGGACCCAGAGGCGGGTAAGGGGGTGTGAGTGTCGTGATGCTAGGAATATTGAGCGACACCCACGATAACATGACCAACGCGAAGAAAGCGGTTAATCTACTGATAGAGGAGGGCTCGCAGGCCATAGTACACCTTGGCGACTACGTGGCACCCTTCACCCTAAAAGCCATACTAGAGACCATCCCCCCGCAGGTGCCCTTCTACGGGGTCTTCGGCAACAATGATGGGGAGAAACCCGGGCTCCTAGAAGCAGCTGGACGGAGGAAGGCCCATCTTACAGACCCTCCCCTGTCCCTGGAGCTTGCAGGGCGAAGGCTCCTCCTGTTACACGGCTTCGGAGCCCCGGGCCTCACCAGAGAGATCGCCGAGGCCCTTGCCTCCTCAGGGAAGTGGGACGCCGTCCTCTACGGCCACACGCATGAGAGCGACCATCGGAGGCTGGGGGAGACCCTCCTCCTTAACCCGGGCGAGACGGCGGGGGCTCTGAACGAGCCCAGCGTGGCCCTACTTGACTTGGATTCCATGGAGGCCAGAATCATACGGTTATGAGGGGTCTTCTACGCTGTATTTTCCAGGAAATCTGATGTCTTCTCCAGGTTCTTGAATGGTTCTGGGGTTGCGCTGCATCTCATTTCATCCCCCATGATATGATCTATCGCTCCACGTATGTCCTGTTGGAACTTCTTTCCCTGCGTCCTCGCGAGGGGTCTTATGCAGTCCCCGAGAACCCTCGGAGCTAGCCTTGCGTTCCTCTCCTGCTCAAAGTGCCCGGGCAGGGGAAAAGCAAGGGTGGGCAGACCCAGGGCCGCGTGGGTCGTAAGGGTCGTGAGCCCCGCGGGGGCTATGCTCGCGTCGAAGGCTCTGAGGAACCGTGGGAGGAGAGGCCTGTGGTTATCAGACAGTTTCACCACCCTGGTTCCAACAAGGCGGTCCTTGGCGTTCTCCGGGAGAGTGCCAGTAGCGAGGAATACAAGGGCGTCACCAAGGGATGACCGCGATAGTATTTCGAGGAGCTCCCGATATCCTGCCCGAGTGCCCCCAAGGGCAGCGAGTATCCACGGCCTGTCCACGTCCTCGGTCCCCAGTCCTAGTGCCTCGGAGAGCATGAGACGCGCCTCCTCCCGGGGTATGGCCTCAGACTCGAGGAGGGCAGGGAGGGGGCCAATCCACTCAACTCCCCTCTCCCTAGCCCAGTCACCCACTCGGGGGCCCCATAGTACCATCCACCTCTGTTTCTCTCTCCGGGGGTCCTCGAGGCCCACGTGTAGTATCGTGTGGAATTTCTCCAGCCTTTTCTTCAGGTACCGGTTGACAGCAAGCGCCGCTGGCACGCTGGACAGCCCCGTGGGGGTGTAGTGGAGGAAGTCGGTCATGTAGACTCGCGTGGTGGAAGAGGAGAAGAAGTGATGGCTCTCCAGGAGCTCCCAGGACTCGTCCGCCAGCACCAGGTCATAACCTTCGAAATCAACAACTTCTTCAACCACGCGGGCATTCCACTGGGCTATCCTCTTCTCCTCCAGGGCCATCCTTAGGCCGATGAGACCCTTTCCAGTCGCCTGGTACCATCTCTCCACTATGGGTGATAGAGGCTTCAGCTTCCTGCTCACGGGCGCCAGAGGCGCCCCCCAGGCGTGGACGTACCCATCGGCGGGAGGTGGTGCTAAGATCTCCACGTAGTGGCCCCGGGTCTGGAGGAGCTTGGCGAGGGCCCTGCTCCTCGCCACGTGTCCGTAGCCTATGGAGCTGACCGCCATGAGTATTCTTGCCAAGCCTCTCCCGTCCCCTTGAAAAAGCGCTTTGCCTCAAAGGGGGGGTTCACTTCTCGGCGAAGACCATGCGCCCAGGGGTGAAGAAGGCCCGCCCCGAGGCGTGGAGGAGTATGCCAGCCTTGGAGGCCCTCCAACCATAGCGGGGGTCGTAGAGGTCCCTCCTAGCATATGCGTCCACAACATCCGCAATAACGAGGTCGACATCCTCCGCAAGGTCCTCCACTATCCTGAAAACCCGTGCCTCCACCCACCCCAGGGCCCCCTTGAGGACCATACCTCCATTGCTGCGTGCCTGTTCCACCTCTATCCCGTACTCTCTGAACTTGTCGACCTCCCAACCACTCACGCTGCCTACTCTCCACACGAGATCAGTGAGCTCGGGTCCCACAACGTTGACCGTGAATACACCGGTCTTTCGCAAGATGCTTAGACTGTGGGTTTCCTTGTCCCACGCCACCACGAGTCGCTCAGGCTCCTCACTCAGGGGCATTACCCAGCTCGCGGCCATGATGCCCCTGTCATCCCCACCCCATTTCCCCACGATCAATACATAGGCGGGCCGGGGGTGGAGGACCCTGTACCTCTTCCCCGTTACCCTCTCATACTCCATGTCTCCCACCAGCCCTCCCTCTGCGGGTGAGTGCCCTTATTACTTTACCACCTCGTAACAACGATGTACGGGAGTGTGAAGCGGAAATTACCTAGCTCCGTCATGTGCGGGTTGTGTTCTGTTGGATTTGTGAGTGCATCGAGGCCGCATTATTCAGCCGGGAAGAGGGTATTTACGTGTATAGTCGGGTTCCTGTACTGGTAACGGCTTAAAACCCCATAGTATTCTTTATATATGGCTCACCTATACAATATTGACGTAAGTCTTTAGCAATATACATTATTCTGAGCTAGGGTGACGCTCATGGCCCTCCTGATAAGAGGCAATAGAGAGATAAACAACCTGGCAATCCTGCTGACCACCACAGTAGCAATTATGGCATTCCTGCTAGCCTTCAGCGGGGACAACTCCGTAGAAGTGACTGCAGGTACCCCCTACGCCGCCCCACTGGAGCAGGAGCAGATAGAGAAGCTCCAGGAAACCGTAAAGACCGTGAAGGAGGTTGGTGAGGCAGTGGTTGTGATAGTACAGGCGGGAGAGGAAGCCCCCGAGGATGTAAAGAAAGCCATACTGGAGGCCCCCTTACAGGACCTGCTCGAGGGAGCCCCAGTAACCCCCGAAACCAGCGCCTTTGACAAGAACAATGACGGTATCGTGGACGTTGTAGACATGGTGGAGATCTACGCCGAGAAAGGGCTTATGGTCAAACCCCCCAAGATCTCCAAGGCCTTCGCCGAGAACCTTCTAGAGACCCTCAAGAAAATCTACGGACCCAACCTGGAGAACTTCCCCTCCCCTGAAGGCAAGCTGTGGCTACTCGCCCTCTACAAGCTTGCCGAGTAATAACCTGTTTTTAAAGCCCGTAGGCGGGGTGTCTCTGCCCTCCTACTTCTTCAAAACAGGAATGTGCCCTCTCTCCAGCCCTTTTTAGCAGTCCGTTGCTGGTGCCGCAAAAACGATAACAGCCCCCCCAGCATAGAACTAGGAGAGGAGATGGAGATAAGCGTCCGAGGGACTCTCAGTGAACGCAACTCCTAATCAAAACGGCAGTATAGAGGCACATGTAGAGAGGCTTGAGGCGGCCCTATACCTTTCCCGGAGCCTTGATGGCCTCTTAGTGTCCCTCGAATCGGAGCTACTAGTCATAAGAGAGGAGGCTGATAGGAGAGGGGTACCAGCAGAGGATATTTTAAGGAAGGTGCTGGAGTCTCCCCGTCTCAGGCCCCTAGTGGGCCGCCTTAAGTGCTGTGAGGGAGAGTTGTTCAGCCTCATTGAAACCCCCCGCTTCCGTGGGCTGAGGCGCTATCGTGGAGTGCTGGAGGAGGTTCTGAGGGAGGCTAGCTGTGTTAGGGGGGAGCTCGTAGAGTGTGGTGTCCCCGCCCCCGCTTGGGTTAAGGAGAAGGCCCCCGTGGGCAGGAACGGGGGCTCCCAGATAACCGATGGCGGATATCACGAGATACGTGTGAGAGTCTCCCGTCTTCCCACTATGAGGAAGGGGGATGTTCTGGCATACGGGTTTATGGCCCTACTGGCCGTGCTCACCCTCGCCATACTCTTGCTGAGGTAGGTTTCCTTGAATATAGTAGTGCTGGGGGCCACTGGCTTCATAGGAAGCCACCTTGTGGGGATGCTCTTGGACTCGGGTCCCTACAGCAGGATAGTCGTCGTGACGCGCAGGGACCCCCGGGTCCTCCTCGAAGAGCGGCCCAGGTGGAGGGATAGGGTCGAGCTGGTTAGGTGGAGGCCCCATCGGGGGGAGCCACTAGCCCTCCCCCGGGGCCTCCTGGAGGAGGGCTACGACCTCGTGAACCTGGCGGGGGAGAGAATAACTGGGCCATGGACACGGGGGAAGAAGAGAAACATATGGGAAAGCAGGGTAGACCTGGCGAAGAGGCTCGCCGAGAGCCTTGGGGATACTCCCCCGCGCCTCCTGGTACAGGCCGAGGGAACTGGAGTCTATGGCGACCGGGGCGACGAGGAGGTTAGCGAGGACACTCCTCCCGGGCGAGGATTCCTAGCTAGGCTAACCAGGGCGGTGGAGGAAGCACTACAGCCCCTGGGAGAGAACGGGTCGCGTCTCGTTTTCGCCAGGTTCGGCCTCGTCCTGGGTCCGGGGTCTCCTCTCCTCGAATCCCTCAAGCCGCTCTTCGGCCTGGGGTTATGTCCCCTGCTTAAGGGGGCGAACTGGCTCCCCTGGGTCCACGTGGAGGATGCTGTGGCCTCCCTAATCTATGCGGCCAAGAAGGGCCTCGACGGTCCCCTTAACATTGTCTCCCCCAACCCTGTCAGGATGACCGAGTTTTTCCAAAAACTCTGCCACGGAATAGGAGCCCGTCTTGGAGTACCAATACCCGGGAGGCTCCTGTCAATACTCGGCGGCGAGTTTGCAAGGGAGGCGCTTCTCGCGAGCTGCAAGGCTGTGCCAAAAAGGCTCATGGAAGAGGGATATGTCTTTAAGTATCCCCTTTTGGACCAAGTTGAGTGGAAAGCGCTACTTGCCGAAAAACAAGGAGGCCAGGGTCATGTTTAGGTCATCTCTTCTTCCCTTGCTCCGTCTAAAGTGCTTCCCTAGCTCACCATATGACTGTGACGCCCATTCTCTTCGCGTCATAGGCCAAGTCCGAGTCGCCCGTTACGATGGGTATCTTCTTCCTCCTGGAAACCGCTATACTAGTCTCGTCCGATATGGAGAGGTTCCTCTTCCTCAGCTTGGGCTCGGATGCGCTTGAGAGCAGCTCGTCTCCTAGGACTTTAACATCAACGGCCTCGAGGGCTGTCTCAACGTTCACGTCCTCTATAGTAAAGTATGTGTACACATAGTCCAGAAGCTCTTCCCTACTATTGAAGGTGGACCCTGCCCCTCATCCAATGGTAGGCCAGCTCGTAGATAATAAGGTAGTGGAGTACGCCTTCAAGGATTCCCCTCCTAACGCCTTCTAGGAACCGGGATGCACTGATAGACGCCTTGCCCACGAGGTCAGCCATTATTGCATAGGTATTTATAATCGCTCTTTCAGCCTCTCTATCCAACGCTTCTCGGCATCATCTAGCTCTCTCTCAGCCTCGTCTAAATTGACTTCAAGTCTCCGGATTCTCTCCCTCAGCTCACCCCATAGGTCCCTCGCCCTCAGGACAAGCTTGTCCCCCCTCAACACTAAGCTCGAGAACCGTTCCCTCGGAGATCCCTAGCCTCTCCCTAATCCCCTTGGGAATAACAATAACGCCCCTCTTACCAACCCTTACCCGAGAACGCTGGCTTACCAACAAGACCACCAGTAGAAACAATATTCAGAGTATAACTTAGATCAGTCGAGTATATAATTATGTCAGAAGGAGCGGACTTGAAGAAACATTATAACACCATGCTCAGCTTCGTTCATGGCTCAGTGTGATGCTAGTATCATCGTTGGCAAGCCTAGATGTGACTATCAGGACACTTATGCTTCCCTCATACCCCTTTGGGCGGCCATGTATCCTATTCCCAGTAAAACCAAGCTGAGAACCGTCAGGTAGGCTACAGACGTTAGTGGTTCGGGGAGGGGTTTTCCTATAAGGAGGTGCCTGACGAGGTCTGCGGTGTGGCTTATAGGGTTCACTCTTGCGACGGTCTGTAGCCAGCTGGGCATTTGGTCGAGGGGGAAGAGCGCGCTGCTGCTGAACATGAGGGGTAGGTTGACGAGGTTCGCTATTGCGAAGAGCACCTCCTGGTTGGTTATGTTGAAGGCCATGCCTGTGAAGAGGGAGGAGAGTCCCAGGCTGAGGAGCATTATGGCCCCCCACGCGCCCAGCAGGTCGGGGAGGCCTATTCCGGGCCTGAGCTGCATGCCCATAAGGAGGCCTATGGTGAACAATACTAGGCTGAGGACGCTTATCCTGAACATGCTGCCCAGGACCTTGGAGAAGAAAATAGAAGAACGGGGAATGGGTGCCACGAGGAGCCTAGTCAGGTAGCCTATCCTCCTCTCGAAAACCACCCCCACCGCTCCGAACATGCTCTGGAATAGCGCGAAGACCGCAAGCATGCCCGTAGCCACGTAGGTGAAGAAGTCTCTGGTCCCGAACATGCTCTCAACCGCCTGGGTCAAAAGGCTCCTAACCTGCTCCAGCAAGCCCGGTGGCACCCCTTGGACCTGGGGCTGCAGGAGGTTGAGGGGGTTGAAGCTCTTCCCAAACAGTGCGATCCAGAATATGGGCGTCACAAGGCTCATCACGAGGACAGGCCGCCTACGGACCCACTTGACCACCTCCCTCCACGTGAGGACAAGCGTCGCCGAGAGCAAGGGAGGTCACCTCCTCACGCCGCGAAGCATCCTCCTAAAACTGAAGGGGTCAACCCGCTCCTCGCCCGAGAGGGTCTCGCCCGTGAGTTGTATGAAGACCTCCTCCAAGCTAGGCTTTGCGATGCTCATGGACTTGACCCTAACCCCCTGGAGCGCCGAGGCCACCTGAGGCAACACGGTGTCAGCCCTCTCCACCCTCACCGCCACACGCCCCTCTATGACACGCGCCTCCAGCCCCAGCTCCTCCAGGAGAACCCTGGCCCTCTCCAACTCCCCCGGGTCAAGAGGCTCCACATAGATAGTCTCGCCCCTCATCCTGGCCTTGAGCTCCTCGGGGCTCCCAATCTCCACCACGCGGCCCCGGTGCATTATCGCCACCCTGTCCGAGAGGGCCTCCGCCTCCTCCATGTAGTGGGTGGTCAACAGTATCGTGACGCCCCCTCGCCTTAGTTCCTCCACCACCCTCCACAGGCCCCTCCTCGACTGCACATCCAAGCCAAGCGTGGGCTCGTCCAGGAACAGCACGCTGGGCTCGTGCACTAGGCTCATGGCGATCTCCAGCCTCCTCCTCATCCCCCCGCTGTACGTGCCCCACCT